>JAOZOC010000450.1 GCA_029933495.1 Bacteroidales bacterium | reverse complement strand
TTTTTACTAGAATCCTTTTACAAGTGAAAAATCGTAGCTCTCGCGGAGCACCTAACCAATCTCCGTAACTAATCCATTCTTTACCACCCCAAGAAACAAAATATCTTTTAATATCATTACCGGCAAGTAACTTCTTAAAAGTATCATCTTTTTGAGAAGTTGCATGAAATACTCTATTCTTTATTTGTTCTTGTGAATGTCCTTTGTACTTATCATAAGGAGTAAGTCCTAAGCTAAAATTACTACAATCAATAAGAGATATTGTTTCATTTTCACATTTCTCAATTAAACGTGTGGCATCTACGTTTACGTTAATTCTAAATATCTTTTCATCATCGTTTTTCCATTTAAAAGTGTTAAACCTAAAACATATATCTGCATTGTAAGTCTCTATTTCAGATATTCTATTAAAACCTTGATAAATAATTATATCAGCTTCAACATTTGGGTGCACACCTTTTTCAAAAGATAAAACAATCGTATCTACCTTTACTTCACCTGCACTACCTCCAAATGATTCATTTGGCAACCTAACGATATTGTGTATAGTTGTATTATTTAAAATAAGCCTTCTCAATTCTTTGTAAGATTCTAATGTTAATAAAGAGGATGGGATGATAAATGAAAACTTTCCTGAAAGTTGTAAAAGAGAAATCGACTTCTCAATGAACGTAGAATAGAGGTTAACTCTATTATTTGAACTGCTATAAGTTTTGAATATATATTTAACTATATTTTCATCCAAACCTTTTATATCAACATATGGCGGATTTCCAATTACTACATCAAAGCCACCGGTATATTCGGTTCGGAAAGCGTGTTCTTTAGTACAAAGGAATTCTTTTTTTAGTTCCTCTATTCTTTCATTTTTTGGTAAATCGTGTTTTACCCGGTTATTTCGTATATATTCTATCGCATTATTCAGATACTCTTCGTCTTTTATTTCACTTTTCCCGAATTTCTGCGTCCATAGGGATACGGATTTTTCGCCATCAAGGCGGACAAGGGGATTAATCCCCTTGTTGCTGTTTCTCAGCCTCGCCGTCTTTCCTTTTATTTTCCCAGCTATTTTCACCATTTCTTCCCGTTCGCACACCAGTAGCAGGTGCATATGGTCGCCGCATATATTATATTCAATTACATTCAGTTTATCTTCTTTTACTATTTCTGCAATGGTTTCGGTTATTACTATTTCATCATCTTCTGTTAACCATATTGCTTCACCCGTCTTTATCTGATTATCGAACATTCGTTGTGAGTACCTCGAATTATGCGTTGCAGTTGTTATGTGCCAGGCAGTTTTTTCCTTTTCCTTAAATATTTCAGGAAATTCCTTTTGCCACTTAAACGCTTTGTCACCAGCAACTTCGGGGTCGTCAATTAGCGAGTTTCCGCATTTTATGTTGTTGCTCAAGGTGTTAAGTTTCCGCCCTTTTTGTGCGGTTCGCAACCAAAGCGACAGTTTTGCAATTTCTACCGATTCTTCGTTTAGGTCAACTCCGTAAATGTTTTTTTCAAGAATATCGGTTGTGATGTCGGAGAACACAATTGCCCCGCCTAAAAGCTGTGCCCGCAGTTCGTCAATTTTCCGGTGTTCGTTTATTAAAAATTCCAATGCCTGATTCAGAAAAGCGCCCGAACCGCAAGCCGGGTCGAGAATGGTTAAAGTTAAAAGCCATTTGTGGTATTCATCCAGTTTTTTATCAAGTACTCTAATGGTTTCCTTTTTACGGTTCTTTCTTCCTTTGGCATACTCTTCGTCAATAATTTTTAATTCATTCCGTTTTTCGTGACAAAGCTTTCCAACTGTGTTTTCTACAATATATTTGGTGATGTATTTTGGTGTATAAAAAATACCATCTTTTTTACGTTTTGTTTTTTGGTTGTCAATTTTCTCGCCCTTAATTTCTGCCTGAACATTTTCGATTTCGCCCAACGAATGTTCAAAAATATGCCCGAGAATATTTACATCAACATCTGTATCGAAGTCGTAATTGCTTAACCTGAGTGTGTTTTCGTGCAAAATAACATCGTCAATTAAAATGTTGTCCAATACCTCATCGGGTTTAAAAAGTCCGCCATTGTATGCGTAAATATCATATTTCTTCCCTTTAAAACCGGTGTTCATATAACTGAAATATTTTTTGAAACGAGCATACAACGGAACGTACTCGTCCAGTTCGTCTTTTAAAGTTGTCCACTGTTTTACAATTTGGCTGATTGAATTCGGTGGAAGTAACAACCTGTCTTCAGCAAAAAAGATAAACAGGAAACGGTCGAGCAGTTTTTGTGTTTTTTTGAAAAGGAGAAGTTTATCGGTGTCGGGATTGTTTTTTATAAGGTTGTTATAAATCGCTTCACGGAATTTTGAATAATCGGCATACAATTTTTTAGTGATATTTTCTTCTTGCAGTACCGACGAATTTTTTATTTTTAGTGGTAAATCGTTTAACAAATTATCTTTTGCCAAACAAAGCCATAGTAACGAAAACTGTTCTTTTGTTAGGTTGAACAGATTAAAATCGATGTGGTCAACCGCATTTTGAATGTAAAAACGCAGCTTCTCGAAATTCGAAGTAATTACATATTTACATTTCGGATGATGGTTTTTGTAGCCGAATGCCTGTGTTTCAATTTTATCTAAATCGGTTGTATTCGTTCCCTTTAATTCAATAACTGCGGTTGCATCTTCTCCTTTTAAAATGGCACCGTCAGCTTTTTTACTGTTCGAGATATTTTTTAATTCGGTGGTCAGGTTAAAATCGGGTTCTGGGTTTAAAGTGTATCCCAGAATATTTACAAACAACTCCCGTAAAAAACCCTCCTGAAATTGTTCTTCTTTTGAATTTCTAATATTTTCCTGCCGCTCAGGATTACCAAAATAGTTTTGAAAATCAGCATACTTTTTATCAATTAATACCGAATCAAGGTCATTCAGATATTTTTTTTCAACCGATTTTTGAAACAGGCTCATATTTTAGCTTTTCACTCTGTTATTAAAATATATTTTACAAAAATACAATTTTCTTTTAGCACTTCTCAGTCAAATTGCATTATAATATTCTTATAACGGTCTTTCAGTTTGCATAAAATATGAATAAATAATTACAATTATTTTGTACTTAACTCCTCAGGTTTTTCACAATTCTTTTTCTTAACGGTCTCTTTCAGTTTGGTTAAAGTTTTATACGGGACATCCGCAACAAACATATTTATTATCCAGGCAGGTACATTCCCTCCCGGGTCGGCAAGGTATTTGAGTAAAATATCGGTTGAGCCGTTTTCATTCGGAGTAAACTCCCACAATCCGCTTGATTTCTGTATTCTTACCATGCCGGGACGCTCAGGGATATAGTCAGGAATTCCTTCGATGATGATACTTTCAATTTTTGTAACAGTGTCTTTATGCAGCGTTATGTGCATGACAT
>JAOZOC010000449.1 GCA_029933495.1 Bacteroidales bacterium | reverse complement strand
AGTAGTTGAAATAGTTAACCAGAGCATCCCTGGCATCGGAGCTAAAAGCCCCTGACCCACTCGTTGAATATTGCATATCAACTGATACACCTAAATGATACAGAAGTGTTGCAACTGCCATATTACTAGAATTAATTGAATTTGGCATTGAAGACCAATTGTAGGTTGTTGCTCCAAAGTCAGCCGATTGGTTTCCGTACCCTGCACAATTATAGCTATGCGAACCTGTTCCCTGTTCAGGATAATTATGGTATTTCATTACCTGACTCATCGCTGTCGCAACACATCCTGCCCAAACATGGCCACCGGGACCACCACTGGCAGTTGGGCAAAGTTCATTATAATAAGCTCCCTGATCCCAGGTTGTGGTTAAAAGAGGGGGGACATTGTCAACACTTTCGGGAGAAGGATTATATACCAGCAATTGGCTCCAGGTTGACGAAATCAGTTCATCAGCCATAAGTGCATTTTCCCTTGCATAAATAATCTGGTCGGAGTAATTATCCATCCAATAATTAAAATTTGCAGCATCAAAACCAGTCTGGTCTGTGTAACTGCCTTCAAAAGAATATCCTAATACTGGATATACATTATCCTCTGCTGAGATTATTACAAATCCTTCATTATCATTAACATTAAATATATAAAACAGAGGTTGTCCGTCAACTGTTTTTGAATAAACTAAATCTAATGAGATGCTTGTGTATTCTATTCCTACTGAGTAGTTAAAATAATGATTCTTAGCTACGTTCGCTGCAACTGTCTGATTAACAATATCAGCCTTTGAAAAAGAAAAAAAGCCGATTAAAATAAAAAGTAAAATTGAAATTCGTTTCATAAATGATAATTTTAATTAGTGATTCGTATATAAGTTTCTTGATGTTATAGCTTTATTGACAATCATTGATAATTAAAGGTTGCAAAAGTAACAAAAGAAAGGAGGCTACCAAATTTTGGCAACCCCTTGTTACTATAAAAAGTAAATAATATATACTTCTATACTTCTTATTGGTTTTGTCTCCAATAAGGTTACCAATAGCAAATATACTCAAATCACAAATGCTAATTCTTGATAATTTGCTCTACAACAACTCCGTTTGTAGTTTCAACCTTGATTAAATAGATACCCTTTTCGAAATCAGACATCTCTATTCTGAAGTTATTATCCTGAACATCAGTATCAATAATTAACTGTCCGGTAGAAGTAAAAAGCTTAATTCTGTTAATTAATGCTTTGGAACTAATGGTTACAACATCTGAAACAGGATTTGGAAATATTTTTAAATATTTGCCCGGGTGTTCACTAATGCCGGTTGCAAAATATGCAGTGTCGGAATTTGAAGGTATCGACTCATAAACTGAATCATAGATTGCAGTAACATAGTATATATAATAGAAGCTAAAGCCAGGGTAGTTATAATCTGTAAATACCGTATCCGTTGTAGTCCCGATTAGATTGCCGTCACGATAAACTTTATAAAATGATAGCTCTTTTCCGTCTTTTGGTTTAAACTTGATTTTATCGCCACTGTATCCAGAAGCCATTTCGATTTTCCCTGATTTGTAATTATGTAAAGTTTTTTTCATTGGTTTTGCAATTTCCTTTCCACCAGCACTTGAAGATACATAGCCAGCAAGATTCCAGTTGTAATCCAGTCCGTATTCGGCTGACATTGAAACCCAGTATGAAGCATCAAATGATATCATATCGCCTTTATACTGAATTGCAGGCCCTTCGTCAACACCGGCAGGCATTTCTCCTGGAGAGTTTGTAACCTCATATCCAAACCAAAACTCCTGTGAATCATTAATTTGCACCGGAGTGTCAAGTGTGATTACATTCCATTCTCCGGGAACGCTTGAAGTTACAGCCTGCGAAAGCAAGAGTGTGTTGGCGTTTTCTCCCTGCCAGACTTTTAGTACGAAAGTTGATGTTTCAGCATTAACATAATGATAATAACTTATCTTCGTAAGATAATTACCGCTATATTGAGTGAGGTCTGAAGGCTCCCAATGCGATGCACAATTGAACGTTCCTCCAGCTGTTATACCTATTCCGTTATCTCCGTTAACACCATCATCCCATTGAATCCATTCATTTACAGGTGCATTGTATGATGGCGGATGCCAGTTCATTGGTATTGGATCACCAACCTGAAACCAGGTATCTAGAATAGAAAAAGATTTGGGAGGGGCCGGAAGTATTGTAACTGAATCACAAACCGGTATTGATTCTCCTTCTACATAAACAGCAGACACACAAATGTTGTAAGTTCCTGATTCAAGTTCTGTCTGATAACTTGTCGAGGAGGTACTCCCTATGAATATATCATTAATATAAATATTATAGCCCTGTATATTAGGGCATTGTGGCGGATCAAAGGTTAGTGAAACAATATTGTTATTTACGGTAATAATCAAATTGGACGGAGGATCAAAGCAAGGACCTTCAGCAAGAAAGCAAACGTCATCATAAAAAGCATATGGAGGGCCTCCACTATCTGAACCGAAATAATCAATACCGCCAATTGAATAAGTTGTTATGAAACTAAATACAAGTTCATTATTAAACATTACAATACCCGTATTTGAATCAAGGTCAAAATTTATTTTTACATTAAACCAGGTATCTTGCGGATAGGTAAAATCGGTATTTGTTCCGTCAACTGTAAAATGTCCGGCTTCTCCATCATCAAAGAAAAGTTCTATAACCCAGTTTATTCCGGGAGTAGGGTCTGACTGGACGTTAAAATAACCTGAAAATCCAGATGGGATATACATATTATGTGAATAGCTCCAGGCCCCGGTCGTAATTGGTGCCGGGTCAAAAAGAAAAAGCAGGTCAGTAGTTGTAGAATTGACAACAAAGGATTTGTCCGGGCTATAGGACAACGAATCGCTTACAATAGCATCTTCCGGTCCTCCGGGAGAACCGCTCCATGTTGTCCATAATCCTCCAAGTTGCCCGGCAACATAACCTCCAATTGCCAGACTGTCAAAGTGTTCACAAGGTGATGAAGTTAACCCTTTATTTTCATTATTATTAAAAGTGTATGAGTTGATGTCTTGCTTTCGTTGAGCCAGTAAGACAGTTGCTGAAAAAATGAAAATTACGAAAGATAACCAGGTTTTTGAATAAGTAATCATGTCTTTATGGTTTAATAATACAATGAAATATGATAATTTGATGTTGCAAATATAGTGTTTCCTTAAGTTGAAAGCAAAAATTTTCAACGATTTTTTATCAAAAATAGAAAAATGATTGGTTCAGAGGAGCGTAATAGCCCAGTCTCATATAAATTTTGATATTTAAGATGGTGTATTTCTCTGGATCTCATTGAAGTTTTAATATCAATCAACGATGAGTTGATTATAATCCACGATTCAATAAGTGTAAATAATATAGCCCCTCCCCAAAAGGGAAAGGC
>JAOZOC010000038.1 GCA_029933495.1 Bacteroidales bacterium | reverse complement strand
TTGACCAACATGATGAACGAACTGTTTCCCACTGTTTATCTCTGCCATTAAATCGTATTTATTCCAGGAAGTATTTTTCTCATAAAGCGAATCAATATTGTGATCTGTGGGTATTCCATTAGTAGTATATCCGTTATCTGAACGGTTTCCAATTAACAGATTCATATAATCGGCTCCCCAGGTTTGAGGATTCGGCCAAAGATCTTCTCCAACAAGCAAAGGATTTCTCAGTTCACCTAAAACAGGGCTGTTTTGATAGAAAATAGTTTTATGAATCATATTGGATAATTCCGTCGAATTGCTAAATGAGAGGCGCGCCACTGCAATATCAGGTAACAGGTCATCTTCCCCCGGTTCTCCCCACCAGCCATCGCCATCATCATTCCAGGTTCCGTCCAGAGCTGAATAATATAAGTCTGCCGGAATGTCGTCGTCTGTATATACGCTGCTCGACTGGACAGAACAATAAAATCCCCTGTATGGAATATGTTCAACGTCACCACCAAGTAAAACATATTCAACAGAATGATTTTGGTATTCCCCGATAATATAATTCCTGATTTTTTCCTGATTATCCTGACCACTTATATTAGCGTAGATATATTCGGTAGTTGCTATCTGCGTTTTAATGCCTCTTCCGAGATAGCTGTCAGTCAAATCCTGAAAACTATTTTCGTATTGTGAAGGAGTAATGATAAGTAGCTGGTAATTATCAGATTTAGGATTGACTGTCGGATATTGTTTCAGAACTGCCGGGTTTTGTGAGAATTTTAATATTCTTGATTTAATCTGGTTCGATGAACTCAGATTTTGCAAAGCATTATCAGATGCTGCTGAGCTTTTAATGGTAAGCTTTATAGTTACTTTTGAGTAATAGGACAGCACGCCAGTTACAGGATTATATTTTACCGGTGTGAATGTTGACAATGCAATCGCATATCCGTTCAGATATTCTGTTGTCAGAGTCCCTGTACTCTTTTCGGGATAAGCAGCATCAGTATTATAAATATTCTTGTTGATTCTGAATACCGTTTTACTACTGTCTGATAAAGGTCGCGATGTTTGTTGTGGATAGATATTAAAAAATCCTGGTACAATAACTTCATCTGTTCCGATAAATTCGATTGACTCGGCTGCCATCCCAGGAGGTAGCAGTAATTTTACTGCGTAATATGGGAGTGCCGGCTCACCTGTTTTTCCGGTGAGTAATGTGTTTTCAAAGTTAGCAATGTGGAATTGCTGGCCGGAGATATTGTTTTCCGAAATGCTAATGTTTTTAAAAGAGTAAGTTTTATCAACTGTTCCGGCAAAAGAAACAATTGAGAAAATCAGCGAAATTGTTAGTAGTAATTTTTTCATACAATATCAATATTAAATATTAGAATTTTTCCTGTTCTCTTCTTTTGCGTTCGGCTTCAAGTTCTTCAGGTGGCCAGATATCATCTTTATTTTTGCAATAGTCAGCCTGAAAACAACCAGGACAGTCACCACTACATCCGTCAATAACATGGTTAAAACCTTCAGGGAGTTGTTGCGACTCTGAAAGAAGATAATCTTCAATTAAAAATTTGTACGAGACTTCAACAGGAACGGTTTCGTTTACATCATAAAACACTTTATGATCCTCAAAGATTTTTATTAATTTATTAAAATAGGTTTTGATTTCTATTTCGGATAAGAGGTCAACAGGTGGAAAATCTTTTGGATCAACTCCGATTATTTCATAAAAGGGTTTGTATTCTGCCTCTTCAAAAGCTAAAATATTCTTAAGGAAGACATTTTCAATCTCCGGATCAATATCTGACTCTCCACCAAAAATTCCGCCTTGTGTTATTATTTTTGATTTTAGTAAAAAGTTTTCCTGATCAAGTTTTTCTTTAGGGGTTAACTCTTCCTGATTTTCTTTCATAGCTTAAGGAGTTGTTAATGTTCTGTCTACAAAAATAGTATTTTTTCTACAAAGTCAGACAAAATAAAAAGAAGGTCGCCCGGACGAGCGACCTTTTTGCGAAGATGTTATATTTGTATCGGTACTTAAAAGAACGTATTAATTTCTGTTGTTTTTACTATTAGGAATTTGAGATTCAATTCCAAAAATGCAAAACCAAACTATTCAGGAATAAATGACCACTTAGTTTTGTTTGGAAACCATAAATCATTCTTATCCTGGTTCATAACTTCATTGCCCATATCAAAATCTCCTTCAAGATAACCTTTTGTGCCTGTTTGTTGTCTCCAGACATTATCTATGTCAGATATTGACACATCACCGTCGCCATTCCCATCACCAGCCATCATCCTCCAAATTGCCGGTGAAAAAGTAGCAAAAATAGGTAAACTTCCTGTTTATGAAGAAAAATCATATGAATAGATGCCTCCGGACTCAATAAGTGGGTTTGCGGAAATTACCCCCAGATGGTTTCTGTGCCAGATAATTGCATATAAATTATTTGCAGGGGTAACACTAAAGGAAACAGGACTTGATCCATCCAGGCTTACGACTTTACCATTATTCAAAACAAATGCGGAAGAGGTGCCAATTTCTGTGGCGGGCAATGCCGTAGCCGGACTGCCAGCATCCCTTAATTGTACCAATATCCAATCAACGATTGTGGAAACGGGAATGGAACCAACACTTCCTCCTGCTGCATAATACCAATCGGGTAGGGGATTGCCAAAATAGGGGAGAGTTGGATCAAATGGGCTATTGAGTGGTAAAATTGAATTTATATCTGTATTCATAGACGTTCCATTAAATGGTCCTTCCAAAAATACAGTCAGGTCAAGCCTTAATTCTGGTGCTCCCCAATGCACAAGATTATTTGGATCATACTCAAAAGCTTCACCTGCAAAGCCTCCACTTGCATCTATAAAAGTTGTATTTCCCGATGCTGAGGTTTTAAATACATTGTAAACTCCGCCCCAGGTATTTGTTGGAAACTCAGCATTATTTACTGTAAAATCCTGGGTGTTATCAATTGTCATGATATTGCCCCCTGTAGCACCATTTTGAAATATACAATTATTAAAAGAATGTACAGGATCAACGATGGATCCAAAGTTTAAATGAACACCATCGGTTTCCATATATTCGAATATGGCATGTTCAGCACTGATAGTTGCTCCATCACCTACCCAGAAATTATAGTGACCTGTGGAGTGTGTAATAGTGGCCTGGTTGCCGGCTAAGCCTATTACTTCAAGAGTTCCTCCGGCATTAACAGCCAGCCATTTGTTATCAGCCATTTTCAGAATAGCAAGATCATCAATATTTAAAACACTTCCTGCATTTACATGAAGATCACCATTTGCAGTTAGGGTATTTCCCTGTACCATAAATTCGGAATTTAAAACCACATAACCCTGGGTAGTAAGGGGTGATCCAGGATGAATTCCAATAGGCGATGAGCGATTGACGTGAAGTTCATTCACATAGTTTCCATTTGTAATTTGCAGATAATGTCCAGCATCACCACCAACAAGCTCTAATATTCCTCCTGAAGGTTGAAATGCTCCTGCAACGTTAGCAGCTGCCGACAGTCCTGTAGATACTGTTCCTCCACTTATGGTTGATGTTCCGGCAAAGCGGATACTCGCATCAGGAAACTCCATTGATCCGGAAGTCATCTGAATATCTCCTAATAGATCTATCCAACCAGTAGGCACGTTAAAATCGCATAGGAAGGATGAGTTGTCTATATTTAAAATACCTGTTGAGCCAAAAGTAAATAACCCATGAACAACAACAGAACTTGGATCCTGAAGGATTAATTCACCATCAAGGATAAATTGCGAGTTGCAATTTATTTGTGCATCGTTCCAAACAGTAAAAGAAGCACCATCCATAATTTCCCAATTACCATCAATAAACCAATCTATGGATGTTTGCCAGTTAGAACCATACATAGCAACGCAATCACCAGTGACCTTCAATGGGTAATTGGTTTTTACTTTACCCAGATCTTTAGGTGTAAGTGGATACAGGTCTAAATTTCCGAAGGAGGCATCCTGATCGTAATTGCCAATTGTAGATCTTACTCCGGCTGTATTCCCGGTTCCAAGTTGTGCATTGGTTCCTTCCTCCCAAAACCACGAATTTGCTCTTATATAGCCATCAGTCACATCAGCAGTGGATCCGGGTTTCCAGTAGATCCCAGAAATACATTCAAGGTAAGCCAGGGGATGGTTCATAATCAGTTGGCCATATATTTCACAATTATTGACAACCGCCAGGGCATCATCAACGATTTCCATAGATGCCCCACTTTCAATCACCAGGTTGTTGCAGGATGCTGGCGAGTATTGGAGCTTTGGATTGTGGGGTGTGCCGGCAGGAATGACAACATCTGTCGTTACTGAAGGGGTTTGAAAATCAGACCAGTTATTGTTATCAATCCAGTCGCTTGATACAGCACCAGTCCACAGACCATGGACATAATCGGCCCAATGAATGCGGTTGTCAGGATCCCATTCAAAAAGTGGACCTGTAAAATCACCTCCTGTTGTGGTAATTACTATTTCACCCAGGTTATTTGATTTTCCAATGTTAAAGCAATATTGTATGTTTGGGTTGTTATAAAAATTGATATTGTTAATTGATAAAACCTGGTCAGTATTAATAAATAGTCTTGAGTTGGGAGGGGAAATATATTGATCGTAAAAATTGCAATTGTTAAAACAATTAGCCGGATCTACATTCGCACCATCCTTTACCAAGATTCCATCTTCGTCCATATCCTTAAAGTCTGTATACTTTGCACTTATACTTCCTCCGCTATTAACTTCAAATTCATAATAACCAACAACATCTTTCCAGATATGTGCATTGTTTCCATTTACACCTGATGCGGTAAATTCTCCGCCATTATTAACATAAAGGCCTGCAACAATTGAAAGCCATGCTCCTGCGTCAACCAGCAATTCTCCTCCATCATTAATATTGATGTTGCCGATGCTTTTAAACTGATTTCCATTAAGATTTAAAGTGCCTTCTTCTATTGTGGTGGTATGATTATTAAAAACAACCATATCAGAATTAAGATGAAGAATGCCTGTCTTCTCAATAACTAAATCTCCAAACATGGCTGTCCCACCATTGTTTGTATAATACTGATCACCGGTTCCCGTTATTGTAGTTATTCCTAATGGATAATACCCTCCTCCGGCCTCAATCAAAATATCTCCTTCGAATTTATGGTTTAGTCCGTAACCTAAATCCAACCAATCACCATTGAATATTACGAAAAATGCACCTACTCTTATATTATCTGCGGGTTTTACAGATCCACCTGTTTTGTTGATATGTAGATTGGAGAAGTATTCTTCGGGGGCATAGGTAGACAGACCCTGATCTGAGCTACCATTAAATGTTACCACTTCTCCGCCGGCATAATATCCCTGGGTGTAATTGTTAACAGGATTGTTATTGACCCAGTTTCCTCCGATTTCAATTTCACTTCCCCCTGAATTTGCACGGAAACAGGCTCCGCTGGAGATAAATAAGTTACCATCAATTCTGATATCCGAATACGTGCCCAATTGCAAAAAGCCAGCATAAATATGTAACCTCCCTGTAACATCTACCTCGATATTATCTGAAATTTCCAGTCTGGTTTCTACTGATATATCTGCAAAAACTTCATTGGCTAAAATATGCTCTATCACATTTCCTTCAAAAATCACCTCTCCTGTTGTCTCATCAAATCCTGAATCACCAACATTATTGATCCAATCGCCTGAAATATTTATATGATTATCAGCACTGTTTAATACACCATTATTTATAGTGAGATCACCCCCGATTTTGAGGAATCCTCCCAATGTAATCATGTTTGATTTCGTACCATCACTGATTGTCTTTCCGCTTCGTTCATCTATTAATAGGGTGTGAACAGATGTTCCAGTTGTTTTTGTACTCGTTTCATCCTTGGATCCTTTATTAATTATTACATCATTAAGTTTACAGGCATTCATTGTATAGACGGTTGCATCCTCACTGCCATAGAATTCCATTGTTCCATAATCAGGACGAAAATCAGCAAATTCCCCCCAAAACCCACCTGCTGTTCGTATTGTCCCCCCTGTAATGTTTTCAGTAAGTGTATAAGTTGGAGAATCATAAATGCGAATTCCTTGATCATGAAAATCGAGCACACTACCTTCAGTCATATGAATTTCTGCATTGGCTGCATATGGCCAGTAACTAATTCCATCCCCACCATAGACATTCATCGTTCCACCTATCAATCTAATGATTCCATTCATGTCCACCCATTGACCAGAGCCGTAATTGGAAATATTGATTGTACCATTGTTATAAATTCTCCAACCTCCAAATATACCGTTATCCATAAGATCGAATGCGGTAAAAACACCACCTTCCTTTACATTTACACCTACTCCTGATGTCCAGTCGTATTGCTGGCAGGTAACAGTACAACCATCTATATCCAGAAAACTGACATCATCATTTACTTTATTTAATTCGAGTATATTAAACTCTTCATCGCCATTTATAATTGAATATCCGCCTTTAAAAATTACCCTTCCGTTGCCTTCAACGAAAGCATCGGTCCCAATCTGGTTATTCCAGTTGCCTTGTATCGAAATTGTATGATCGTTTGTATTAAACTGGCCTTCTTCAATAGTCAGGTTGCCATTAATAGTAATATCTTTATTTAAAATGCTTGTGGATATAGCAGAGCTGATCAACAGGTTGTTGAAATATAGCGTTGTTGGGTAGGAAACAGTTCCAATTATACTCTGATCAGAACCATTAAAAACCACAGTCCCAGCATTTCCATATAGTGAACCAAAGTTAACAAGATTACCCTGAAGAATTACTGATTCCGGTGAAGATAGATACATCTCACTACCTGCCTGGATAATAAGATCCCCATTAATATGAAGGTTTTCAGTACTGAAATTACTAATTCCGGCCCAGTCCGGGCTAGTTTTATATATGACAAGATTATTAAAATAACAATTTTCTTCATAGCTTCTGATCATACTGGTTCCTGCACCCGTAAAGTTAACAATACCATCATTCATCTCTACATTAGCTCCCGATTGGAAATTCCAGTCGCCATGAACATTTATTATTGCGTTTGCCTGAATGCTTGCTGATGAACCAGGGCGCCAGGTAACATTCCCTTGGACAGTAATTATTCCATCAGTATGATCCATCAGTAATTGTCCCCAAAAATCCATATCACCATAAACCTCCAGATCCTGATCCCAGATCCGTAAGTCATTTCCAGAACCAAACTCAATAGTAATATTATTACATTGTGCTGGTCCGGCCCATACCCAGCATTTGGTAGTAGTTGCTGGTATGATCACATCCGTCGTTGCATCCGGGATGTATGCAGTTGACCAGTTATCCGCATTGTGCCAGTTTTCATCAAAAGCGCCTGTCCATACTGCGGGAACTTTTGGAGTTACATTTATGTTGTAATCTTCTACTTCACCCCAGGTGGCTGTTCCACAAGGAAGTGGTGGTGTATCATAATCAATTCGAATCCGCATGGTTTTTAATCCGGTAGTTGTTCCTGCAGGAGGAGTAATATCTGCATAATATGGTCCCTCGCTGGGAGAATTGCTAACAGGTATTGATTCATTTGCATCATAAAAATCTCCATCATTATTCCAGTCAACCCAGACACCACATTCATCGACTGTGTAAATAGGATTGCCATTATGAATCGTTAGGAATTCAGAACCATTTAATGGTAAATCGGTTGACATGGCTGTGTAATCTCCATAGTAGGTGCATCCACTGGAGTTATTGATAGACCCGAAAAATACATCTGATATATACTCATCGCATCCACCACTGGCGGCACAATACACTCCAAAATCAATGGCAGCAATTCGAGTACGCCGGTTTGTTCCATGGTATTCTCCCGTAAACCAAAATGTTCTGTTATCCAATGGGTCAACAGACATTGAATAATAATCTCCCCATCGGTTACCATAAGTTTGAGAATTTGTTCCATCCCATATGCTTTGTTCTGCAAATGTCATTGTTCCCAACGGATCGCTTGCATGTCTTCCAGTATATCGAAGACCTGGGTACAAAGATGAACTGGATACGGAATAAGCCAGGCCAATATCACCGTATGCATTCATAGCTATGGCACCCATCCAACGACTGTGGGCATCAGGTGCATAAGTACTTTGTTGATAAAGCCACCATGAACCTCCGGTATCACGCAATTCGTACCACCTGACTCCGGCATGATCAGTATTGTCAATATCCACCGAATGATTACAAACAATGGTTTGATGTGTTCCGAAATTTCGATATTGGGCATGGTAGTTTAAAACCTGTGGAACTGCATCTAATCGCTGTGCTGTACCTTGTTGATATATATTATCCATAGACGGCCCAAAATTACTATCAAAAGATGCAACAGTAATTTGCTGGGTTCTGGTAAAAGTTGCTGCACCGGTGTTGTTCCAGTCAACATCCAGTTCATAAATCCAGAGTTCATCATTACCTCCCCAGGCATCATCATTAATGGTAATAAACTGTCCGGGTGTTCCTGATGGTGCAAATGCACCATCATTTTCCAATGGCATAATACAATGAAAACCGCTTAAGGGGCGCCAGGCATTATCAAATCTCACGAATCCAGTTGGAGCGCCTGCAATCATTGAACTCCTGTCGAAAGCATATACATCGTAGCTGCCACTATTGGCCGACATATAATAACCATCTCGCCACACTCCAAATTTCGTAAAATCCGGTAAATTTGGTAATCCGGCAAGTGTGTATAGGTAGTATGATCCAAGTGGATTACCTGTTTGAGAAATAGCAAACTTAATATTAAATGGCCCTCCCGGATTGGGTGTTGTGGTAAATATTTCAACAAACCAACGATCAGCATTATCATCATATAACACCACGGGATCACTAACCCCTTCAGTGATTCCCCAGAAATTTCGAATATCAGCAGGGCCATAAAGTGAATTGCCAGCTTTGTCAAATATTTGATAATTGATATTTGTTGTTTGAAAATAATGATTGGGTCCTACATCCCCATTTGGATCAGGAGGGTATGAGGTGCCTGATATTCCATCGTAATTTACCGTTAAACCCTTTGAGTCGTAATTTTCTCCCATAAATTTTTGAATAACCGGGTCTGGTCCTTTAGGTAAAGCATTTTCAGCATTAGGATAAAACCGGTCTTTCATTTCTTCGTTTCTTTCAAAGTCATGGCGTTCTGGAAATGGAAACTCTTCGAGACTGTTAATGGGTTGAGAGATACCTAAAAAGGTTAAGGTGCCAGTTTCGGCTTTTAGGGGTGTTTGTTCCTTCTGCCCAAAACTAAATGTTGTAATTAGTAGAAATAATAGTGATAAACAAGGGATTGATTTTTTCATGATGGTTGACTTTTATGGTAGCTATGTGTACATTCTCAATTTTTGAAATAATAAATATGCCTGGTTGTTTATGTCAAGATTATTGTCCGATACAAATTTACGCATAGAGGCAGGCTAATCCATTGTATATTTCGGACTTTCTTAAAACGGAGGAATAAAAAGTTGTGGTTAAATCAATTTTGAGAAATAATCCATGGCAATATGTTCATTGCTTTTGATAAATTCACCCGGTGTCATTCTTGTTAGTTTTTTAAAGCAGTTTGAGAAATGGGCAGGATCGTAGAAGCCAGTATCATAGGCTATTTCAGAAATGGAATTGTATTGATTTAAACACATTCGGTTGATGATGAAATGTAGTTGCCTGATTTTAATATATTGAATTGGAGGGATTCCAATAGTCTCACCAAATTTCCGGTTGAATTGCCGTTCACTTATGTATATTTGTTCACAAAGAGATTGTACGGAAATATCACCACTTAATTTATCAATAATGTGGATAGCTTTATTGATATAATTTACTGGTTTAATGGCTGTGAGTTTTAACTCAATTATGAAGTTAGTTAGTTTTTTAATATGTGATCTGTAGTTATTGTTTTCAGACAGACTATCAGTTAAAACAGTTATTCGTGGCTTATGGATGAGTTCGAAAAGTGGTACTGTTTTGTTAACAATTCCATCGGGTGAATGCTTAAAAAGGGAAAAAAATGAAGTGGGGGTAAGTTCGATAAGTATCTGATTGAGTTTGCCATTGTGGAGTGCATATATGTTATCACTTGTTTTTGGGCCTGTTATCTGTAACTTACTCCTGGAAGAAACTACTTCGTTTCCAGCCTTAAAATCCGGAATTTGATAATGGTTATACGAAATACAAGAAAATGGACTGGGAGTTAATTTTTGAGTAAAAGCAATCCTGTCATTTGTTTTTAAAATAGTAATCTTATGAACATATTGCTTTATCTCTTTGGACGGTGTAATTTGAATTATTTTCATTTTGTTGAAAAAAACAAATGTAGTAATTTTTTTTCTAATTACTAAATGGAATCCATGTTTTGAAATTAAAAAAGGCTGCCCATTTGGGCAGCCTTATCATCTGCGAAGATGTTATTTGTTCCGCCTGTTATGGCAGAATATTTAAAAGAACGTGTTACTTGTCAATTGTACCAGATTTTTTACTACTCGGTATTTGGGAGACCATATTCCAACTGCCAAACCAGACATCGTTTTTGTCCGTATTTTCCACTTGCCCGTCAAGATTATAGTCTGTTTCAAAATAATCATTCGATTCTCCAGCATGATCTTCCCACCACCAGATATCTTCTCCATCGTTGTATACCCATCCGGTACCGTTTCCGTCACCTCCCCACATGCCGTAAACACCACCACCGAGGTTTGTTTCACCTGCATTTGAACTTGAATAAGCGCTACCCAACTGTGTAAAGTCATAGGTGTAAACCCCGCCTGTCCTTGTCACTTTGTTGGCAGAGATAACTCCGAGATGATTTCTGTGCCATACAACAGGAAACAATCCGCTTGAATAGGTAATACCTGTGAAGTCCAAATTGCTTGAACCGTCAAGGTCAACAATACTTCCGTCATTCAGCAGGAAGGCAGCTTGTTCGGCAACCACTGTTCCATCACCGGCAGAAGTCGCATTGTCAGCATCTCTTATTTGAACCAGTACCCAGTCAACAACATTAGGAGGTATTGAGCCTACACTTTCGCTTCCGGTGTAGTACCAGTCAGCATACGTAATAGCATCAAAAGGCTGGCTTAAAGGAATTAATCCGAGATTATTAAGGTCGGTATTCATATCTGTTCCGTTGTACGGGCCTTCGAGCATAACAGTAATATCAACATTTATATCCATATCTGTCCAATCAATCCTGTTATTAGGATCATACTCAAAAACAGGGCCTGCAAAATCGCCAGAGGCACTAACAAAAGTAACATCGCCGGTATCATAGTACTTCCATACGTTGTAACCTGTACTTCCACTTGTATTTTCAAAATAAACATTATTACAGGCTAAAGTCTGATCATTATTTATAGTAAGTAAAGCAGATGGTGCAGGGGCTCCATTTCTGAAAATGCAATTATTAAATGAATGACTTACATCAACTGTTCCACTGGATTTCACATTAATAGATGAACCGTTCATATATTCAAAAACGGCATATTCCGCAGCAATTGTACCGAAAACACTGAAGTTGTATGTGCCTGATGAAATATGAGAGACGGTTGCTTCATTACCTGCTGAACCCACAATTTGTATTTCGCCACCTGTTGCAACGGTCAGAGCACTGCCATCATCAAGTTTTAATGCTGAATTTTCGCCAATAGACATAGCCCCTCCATTAGTTATATTCACATTACCAAGGCAGGACAGATCAAAATGATTAAGACTTAACAATCCGTTATCTATTGTCATATCTCCTCTCACTTCTGCATCAGTATACAGATTATAATTAACCGAACTATTAATATCAAGGTCATTAAAAAAGTTTCCCGCCGCACAATCAATAAACGGAGACCCTCCTGTACCGGTAAATTCAAAAGTTCCTCCGGAGGGTTCAAATGTGCCCGCATTATCTGCCCGGAATGAATGACCCGTTCGTATTGTACCTCCTGAAATATTATCAACGAAAGTAGATTCTAATAAAATACTATTATGCATAATCTCGAACAAACCTGCACTTAAATTGAATGTTCCTTGCATATATTGCCAGGCTTCACTGCCATAAGGATGATCATTAATAAATGAACCTCCGGTAATAGTTAATGTTCCGGTAGAGCCAAGGTTAAGTAATCCGTGATTCAGAACATTCCCGGTTGCCCCGACATCCATTATTGCATTAATATTACAATCGCCGTCAATTGTTAGATTGTGGCTCCCAATAGTCATAGTCCCAGAAGTAATATCAAGATCATTCGTAACAATAATATCACTGTTTAGTGATATAGAATTGCCTTTGCCACCATTGCTTATAATCGCACCTGTTCTTTCATCTATTACTTGTTTACCATTTTCTGTTGATGAAGAACTATCTTTAGCCGATTTGTCAATACTAACATCATACAGAGTACATCCGGGCACCTGGCTTATGTTATAATCACCACTACCATAAAACTCTAAAGTGCCTCCGGCAGGATTAAAGTCAGCCCTGTTACCATAGAATCCGCCTATTGTCCTAATTGTACCACCTGTTATGTTTACAGTAAAAATATAACTGGTACCTAATGATATTCCAATTTCTTTAAAATCCAGAACTCCGCCACTCATTGTAATAGAAGCATCACTAGTGTATGGCCAAACACTGATACCACCATAACTACCATATATATTTATTTGGCCATCATCAATTATAAGATCACCATTTAAATCTATATATGAACTACCATCCTGGTGGAGGTTTATAGTTCCACTAATAACATGGTGTGTTCCATAGATTCCAGGTTCAAATAAATCATTTACAGTGATTACACCTCCATTACACACTAGGGTGCCACCTTGGTTGAGACTACCAACAGTGGTATTACATAATGAATTGACCGCAATAAACCGGGATGCTGTATTATTAATGTTTAACTCACCGTTTACATT
>JAOZOC010000448.1 GCA_029933495.1 Bacteroidales bacterium | reverse complement strand
TAATTCCAGAACTCCTGACCTGTGTGCTTTTCGTAGAATATTTTGTGTTAAATACTCATTATAGATAAATAAAAAAGGCTGTCTTAAATCATTAAGACAGCCTTTTCATTATCGTAAGAGGTTTTATTTTACCTCTTCAAAATCAACATCAGTCACTTCATCATCATTTGATGAAGGGTCTGCAGCTCCCCCGTCACCACCGGGTTGCTGTTGTTCACCACCTTGTTCCTGGCCTTGAGTTGCATTATACATCTCCTGGCTGGCAGCCTGCCAGGCAGTATTCAATGTGTTCGTAGCATTGTCGATTGCTGCAATGTTTTTACTTTTATGAGCCTCTTTCAGCTCATTCAAAGCCTGCTCAATAGGAGCTTTTTTGTCATCTGGGATTTTATCTCCATATTCTCCCATCTGTTTTTCCGTCTGGAAAATCAGAGCATCAGCACTGTTCAGTTTATCTATCTCCTCTTTCTGCTTTTTATCAGCTTCGGCATTAGCGGTAGCTTCTTCTTTCATCTTTTTAATTTCATCGTCCGTCAGTCCGGAAGAGGCTTCAATTCTGATTTGCTGTGACTTACCACTTGCCTTATCTTTAGCCGATACATTCAAAATACCGTTTGCATCTATGTCAAAAACAACTTCAATTTGAGGTATTCCACGTTGTGCCGGGGGGATTCCATCAAGGTGGAACCTTCCGATACTCTTATTTTGATTTGCCATTGGCCTTTCACCCTGCAGAACGTGTATCTCAACTGAAGTCTGGTTGTCAGAGGCAGTAGAGAATACTTCTGTTTTCTTGGTCGGGATGGTTGTATTAGACTCAATCAGCTTTGTCAAAACGCCACCAAGTGTTTCGATACCGAGTGACAGAGGAGTAACGTCAAGCAGAAGCACATCTTTTACTTCACCCGTAAGAACCCCACCCTGAATAGCAGCTCCGATAGCAACAACCTCATCAGGATTCACTCCTTTTGAAGGTGTCTTTCCGAAGATATCTTTAACCACATTCTGAATTGCAGGGATACGTGTAGAGCCACCAACCAGAATAACCTCATCTATTTCTGACGCCTTTAATCCTGAATCTTTCAAAGCAGCTTTACAAGGAGCAATTGTTGCCTCAACAAGACCGTGTGTCAACTGCTCAAATTTAGCCCTGGTCAGCTTTCTGACAAGGTGTTTTGGAATACCATCTACCGGCATAATATATGGCAGGTTGATTTCAGTTTCCGTAGAGCTTGATAACTCTATTTTAGCTTTTTCAGCAGCCTCTTTCAAACGTTGAAGAGCCATCGGGTCCTTTTTAAGATTGATGCCCTCATCTTTGTTAAATTCATCGACAAGCCAATCAATAATTTTATGGTCGAAGTCATCACCACCAAGGTGAGTGTTACCGTTAGTTGATTTTACTTCAAAAACACCCTCACCAAGCTCCAGAATGGATATGTCGAATGTTCCTCCACCAAGGTCAAAAACGGCTACTTTAACATCTTTATTCTTTTTATCAAGTCCGTAAGCCAGTGCAGCAGCAGTAGGCTCATTTATAATTCTTTTTACATCCAATCCTGCAATTTCACCCGCCTCTTTGGTAGCCTGACGTTGTGAATCGCTGAAGTAAGCCGGAACTGTAATGACAGCTTCGCTAATTTCTTGTCCAAGATAATCTTCAGCAGTCTTCTTCATTTTTTGAAGAACCATAGCAGATATTTCCTGAGGTGAGTACTGACGATCACCAATAACAACTCTTGGTGTGTTATTATCACCTTTAACAACCTTATAGGTTACTCTTTTAATCTCTTTACTTACCTGGTCAAATGTTTCGCCCATAAAGCGTTTGATAGAATATACCGTATTAACAGGATTTGTGATTGCCTGCCTTTTGGCAGGATCTCCAACTTTTCTTTCACCATTGTCAGTAAATCCTACAATAGAAGGTGTTGTCCTACGCCCCTCACTGTTAGGGATAACTACAGGTTCGTTACCTTCCATTACTGCTACGCAAGAGTTGGTTGTTCCTAAGTCGATTCCAATTATTTTTCCCATATCTTTATTTTTATAATGTTTGTATTCAAATTTATTTCACGTCACTAATGTGCCTGTGCCTTCTCAATCATTATGCCAAATAAAAGATGGTTATGGATTAATGACAAAAAGGCAGAATGAGTTTGAAGTGTAATATATGTTAATGTTAAGTTGTTAATGACAAGCGTGGACGCTTGTCACATCTGTCATTGTCTTTATAATAAATCGTGTTGGTTTAGTCTAATAAACAAATTTTAGCCCTAGATTATTCATCTCTGTTACAGTTTCAGCATGAAGCTTTTTTGTTTTGATTTTTTTATACCTGCTTGAAAACAGCCCTATACCATTATTAATATTGGTATATATAGGTTTTTCCTGAACAATACTGGTGGATGGCTCATAAACTTCAAGATACAATGTGTACTCTTCATTAGCTACAGCAACATCTATTTCGATATTTTGTGAATATCTGCCAATAACATTTGCCTCTTGCTGGGGGTCAGAATAAGGGATTCGGCTTTCGCAGGAGGTGAAAAAATTCTGATCCTTAAAATTATAGGTTATTTCATCAAGATTCTCATTGGGAGTAAGAGTAACTGAAAAAAATGTCAAACTTCTTTGAATTGTATCCTGTCCAAGAGAAAGTTCCTGATAATTTAAAACCATAGATAATTCATATCTGTATAATTGATCTGAACCCTCGTTACTAGTAGGTTTGTTCCAACGAATAGTTGTTGTTGCATCCGGATCATTAGTGAACTTAATTATTTTGCTATAACCCGGCTTTGTAATGGTGAAATCGTGAATAAGATATGTACTCGAAGTTATCATTTTGCTTGTGTCAGGGAAGAGTATTGATAATTTGTATTTGTGCTCTTGATTAAGCCATATAGTATCATAGTCAATGGTATCTCCCTCAGGCCTGACATAATATGTTATTTTATGCCATTGAAAAGGGTTTGACTTATAAATAGGCTGATTGGGATAATAGAAAATACCCTCTTCCTTATTGTATAATGTGGTTGTATCAAATCCAATGGTACGGATCTTATTATTCCCACTATATTCATCAATTTTAACAATCAGTTTTTCCGGATAGTTGGATGAATCGGGCTGTTGCGCCATTATCAAAGCATCACCTTCGCCAAGGAAAGCCTTGTTAATTTTGATGTAAATACCGTTATCGTGCTGGTCAAGTAATGCATACACGATAGTTATATCCTCATAGTCACTTATTGTTTTAAAATCCTTTTTGCAGGAAAATATGGTAACGATTATTACCAGCAACAAAATTATGTTATATGTTTTTTTCAATTTTTCCACTTTTAATAAAAGCATTTGTAACAATGACACAGCTAAACTAATAATTGTTGCATCATCCGGATTATATAAGTAAATAATAATACAAAATCCTTTGATGACAAAAATAGGTATTTTTCTT
>JAOZOC010000447.1 GCA_029933495.1 Bacteroidales bacterium | reverse complement strand
AAAAAATGGATTACACGATGCAAAATACAGCAAAGCCTCTGTCTAAAATATTCATTATCCTGCGTAGATTGTAAGCTATGAAATTCTCTCCTCATTATTGTGTTTATCTCTCGTAAGATTCTATTGAAAATCCAAAGTACAGGGTCTTCTTCCGAATACCTTCTAACTTGGAACTACGTTCCGTTTGAAGTCTAGTTATTATGGTGCGTAATTTATACTTCAATCGATATATTAACTTTCCCTCCTAATCCTTTTTCGACAATGTCAAATAATGTTCGGAGTGTCAAATTGCTTGTTGGTGACAAGATGCAGAGAAAATATATCGAGTGTGGACGCTCTGGGCATCGTAGGAGCAATATTTTTTTATACAAGATGAGCTAAAACTTACACAACTTCACAGTAGGCTGCTGAGGCATTTCATCTACCAGCAGCCAGCGAAAGAACATCACCGCTTCCTTATAACCAGCCGTGCTCACCAGGTTATCAACATTCATATCACGATGACTCAGATAGATGGTATAGCTGCCATCAGGGTTAGGCTTGGCTTTGCCTTTGTTAAGGCACACCGGGTAATTTTTAAAATCCATTGACTGCATCAGATAGTTCCACGTCTGCATTCCCCAGTAAACACATTCGGGTGAGGTGAAGTGAATCTTCAAATATTCGTTTTCTTCAAGGCGGAAACGTCCAAAACAATAGATATTATCCACTGTTCCCCACCCACCCTGGTCGGCTTCAAAGCTGAATGGCGGAAGGAAGTCGTTCAGTGGAAAATCGACAGGTAATGGTGCTATCCAGGTTGTCTGCTCATAAAAATTGCGCATTCTCCTGATACGTTGCGCTAACTCTTCGTCACTAAGTGGTTTGGGTGGATCGTACTTTTTCAGGTTTTCAATTTGCAGATCACTCTCACGGCTGCTAAAACGGTCGAAAAAGTACTCGCGTGTGAACAGGTTCACAGCATCGCTGTCAAGTTTAAACTCGTTTTTCTTTTTCAAATCAGGATTTGGGGTCAGCCTGATCTCGAATTTGCCGTCGGGTTCAAATTCGATATCCCTGTGGTTGATGCTGAGGCAAACCCTTTCCACCATTTCACCGTTTGGCTCTCCGCCATAAACGGTAAACGAAAGATAGCAACTGTCATAGCGTCGTCCTTTGATAAGGTACTCCTGATTGCTTTGTATTTGTGTAAAATAATAGACCGAATCCACATTATCGCCAAGAAGTTTGTGATTATCATCGGCAAGCAGCATAAACTGTGGACGCAGCGGATCGTTGAAAAGATAAAATTGTACGCTTGATTTCAATAAATGAAAAATATGCTGATAACCATCTATATGGCCTTGTTCGTCAATGGTTTTATCGGGATCGAGGAAAGTCCGGTCGGTATTTTTTATTACTTCGAGAAGCTCTTCCAGTGCTTTTTTGCTTTCGTATGCCATATCAATATTATTTTAATTGCTCCAAAAAATCAATGTAGGGAGCATATTCCCTGTTTATAAATTCCTGCGTAAGTCCGAAATCTTCCAGATTGTAAACATGTTTACCTTTATTATCTTTTGGGTTTTGATTCAGGAAATCCTTAAAACCACTAAACGCTTCTTCAGTTAAATTCCAGTTAAAGTGGTCGTATATCTTCTGTATTATCCCAATCTGATCGGCCACAAAGTCATCAAACTTCAGGTCAATAATCTGATCTTCCTTATTAAGTTTTTTCCGGCTTTCCATAAACCGGTTAAAAAAACTGCTCCAAATCTCGGCCTGCTCATAACCAGTGTGCACAGGGTCTTCATGATCACCGTAAAGCGAACGAACCGATGATAACAGACTGGCCGTGGAAGCAACCACTTTGGCAGGATGACGATGCGTCATAATTACGCGTGCATCAGGATAAACTTCAAACAGCTCAGGCAACCGCATCAGATGCACCGGTGTTTTTAACAGCCAGCGTTCGGGCTTCAATCCGCCAGACTGAAGATATTGTAAAAACCGTTTATGAAAACGCATTGTCATTAACTGGTCGGATTCATTTGCAAACCAGTTCATATAAGAGGGCAGATAAAACTGTGCCATTGGCTGGAATGAGTTGAAATCAAGCGCATTGATAGAGAGGCATTCCTGTGGAGAGTCAGCCGTCATATAGTGTTTTAGCTGAAAATCAGGAACCAGTTTGAAGAGCTGATCGAAATCTTTTGTGACTCTTTTGATCTGTGCATTATTTTTATAATTTTCAGGTGTAGGTGCAGGATAGGGAAGTAAACATTCCCAGGCCAGTGGCGAGCGGTGTGCAGTATCTTTATACATTGTAGCATGCAGGATGGTTGTCCCGGTGCGTGGCATACCAATTATGAAAACAGGCTCTTTGATATCTGCTTTTTCAATTTCGGGATTTTTAGCCAGCACCTGTTCTACTTTAAAGCGTCCGTAAAGTGTTCGTTCGAACAAGGTTTTTGCCGCCAGAGCACCAAACGGGTTTGGCCTCCCTTCTTCTTTGATCGAGTTGATAAGATTATGTAGCCCTGTTTCGGTATTTCCCGGCATCGGCCCGATAAAAACCGCCCTCTTCCTTGCTTTGTCAATAATATCGTCAGCATCCAACTTAAAAGGATCCAGCCCGATATTCTTAAGCACCTTACCAAACCCGTTAATACCTTTCAGTATTGAGGTTCGTTTGATATGTAATCCTGGTTGTTTAATAATGGCCATTCTACGTCAGCTCTTTTAGTTTCTTTGCCAGTCCAAGATCACCCTTTATTTTGATTTTGCCCGTAAGCGTCGCTATCATAGGTTTTATCTCATTGCGTTGTAACTTACCATAAGTTTCTTTGCTCATTATGATGGTGCATTCGGCATCTTCGTCACTGTCGGTCAGCACGTTTTCTTCCATGGATCCGTCAATGAGGAGAATATCATCATCCAGTCTTATTTTAAGCTTTTTCCCCAGAGGATTAATCTTTTTTATTTTTTTGGCCAGCTCTTGCCTAATCGTTTCAATTTCCATTGGGCAAAAATAAAAAAAAATTCATCCCTGATGAGACTTTAAATTTTCATCGGCATATTTTTACTTATATTTCATACCTATGAGGCATTAGCGTCAACTTAATAATAATAAAAACCATACAGACATCTCCTCTCTGCCAATGGCAAAAATGGGGTATTACATCCGATGCAAATTCCCCATTTGTAAAAAATAAAAAGTACCCCATTATCAGAAACGGATCCATTGGGGTCAGACAAAACCGGTATGCCTGAATTAACACAAGCAGAATTCTGTGTTAAGTAATAGTCGATAGCAAGTTTATTAATAAATTTTGGTTTTTAAAATTCTCGTGCAAGATTGTAATTTTCGTCAGGTTTTAGTGTGTTGCCTAAAACACCAACAAAAATTTCTTGCAGAAATACGTCTTGATATTCTTCTTCTTTCAGGTTCTTTATTTCAGCAATTTTTTTTCGGTGCGAT
>JAOZOC010000446.1:1725-3465 GCA_029933495.1 Bacteroidales bacterium | reverse complement strand
AGCGTTTTTAAACTAAGAAACAAACATAATTTGTTTAACTAAATCATCTTATTACCAGATAATAATCCTATGGCTATTTTATACCGAAGGAAATCAGGTTTAAATAATAATAAACCTGATTTCCTTCGAGCATTAACTACTTCTAAACAGCTTTGTTTTGCGAACCTGTTAAGAATTAGTAAATATAAATCTTTTGTGTTTTAACATTTTCTCTGGATATTACTTTTACAATATAGTACCCTCTGTCAACCTTAAGATTGATTTCATTCAATCCCTGATTAACAGAATACGTTGCAACAATTCTTCCCGAAATATCATAAATAGTCATTTCACCGGTTTCTTCAAATTGATAATCAATATAGACGATATTATCAAATGAATAGATACTTATATCATTAACTACAACATCCGGTTCAACGCCGGATAATCCGGAATTAAAGTGCAAGACAAACCTTGACTCGTTAGTACCATCCTCAGTAAAGAATGTATATTCAGAGTTCTGCCTGAGATTAATTACTGAGCTACTGACTTTATCTTCAAGATATACATCTATATCCTGATTGAAATATTCCAGGTTTTCTACATTCAAAGTAAACTCACCGGGAGTTCCAGTTTCTATTCCAAGAGGAATTGATTTATTTCCGGAAAACTCAGGAAAAAGATCAACTGAGAACTTCGCATCCTGATTATAAGAATAGAGTTGAGGTGCTTCCTCAAGTCCTTTAAGCTGGTATGCATCAAACTGACCATCAAAATTATCAGTTGCTTCATTATTTAACCCAAGAGTAATCTGATCATAATAGCTGTTTGATGTACCGGTAATTTTGATTGTAAATATATCATCCTCAATGTCTCCGTCTTTATAGAACGAATTGGAAGTGTGCACCCTTGCATTGTTAGGAATTGTCATTGAAGGAGAGGCAGCATTCGCCTTAACATAAAATCCCTGGGTTGGCGGAATTTCTCCTCCAGATAATGAACCCAAACCGGTATTATAATTATATGAAATCCAGCTTCCCGAACCTGCATAATCTGCCACATAGACCGTTGGGTCAAGATTTGACTGCGACCAGGTATTATCCCATTTTAATCCCGAAGGATATGGATTACCCGCAAGGTTCCATCCGTCCCCGTCAGAATATCCCTGAGGGGTATATGTCATCCAGTTAACAGGCAAATCTCCTGAGTTGAGGGTTCCCTGATATTGAACATCACCCGCACTGCCGCTTGCCCATGCATAATAACCGTGAGTAGCTTCAACAGGTTCAAGTGTAGAAACAACATTTGTGAATGCAGAGTCAGCTTCAGACCAGGTGTATAAATATATTCCAATATAGGTTTCTGAATATGCACTTGTCAGAGGCGTGGAAACGAGATGCCAGGCATTCGGGGAGAAGTGTTGCTCCACTGTTGCTTCAACTCCCGGATTATCGTGGATAAGTGATGCCATTCCTGTAGCATCAGCTTTTAATACCAAACCCGGTGATCCGGCACTATTCGTCAGGTTCCCGTCCATTGTAAGGTTGTTTCCGGCATTTACAGTCAGTGTGCCTGAACTGTTAATTATCAGTCCCTTTAATGTCTGATTCTGATTTAATGTAACTGCATCATTAACAACAACTCTTGCCCAGTCGTTAGCCGGAGCCATTTGACCTGTGTTCCAGGTTGCATCGGTATCCCAGTTTCCTGCCATAACAGAATTGTATGGAATCGGTGCTGTTGAAGCAACCCAGTCGGCAA
>JAOZOC010000446.1:0-1715 GCA_029933495.1 Bacteroidales bacterium | reverse complement strand
GCATTATTCATATTATGACGTGTTCCTGCATTACCACTTCCTGAAATATCCGGCACTGCATTTCCGGCACTTTGATTAAACCTGAAATATGCAACAAGATTTGCCTCCGATGTAGGATAAGGAAGTTCGCGATACATATCATTTTTGATATCATCAAGTGTTCTCGCTTCATTCCAGATTCTGAATTCCTCAATTTTACCTTCAAAATATTCACCGGCAGAGCCATCGTTACCATCGTGGAAGCGTGTACTTCCGTTTCTTCCCATACTGATATTTCCACCATGAGCATAAAGGGCGGCGCCATCACCCGAGCCGAATTCTACTCCATCAAGAAATCCTTTAAATTTATCTGCTCCTACAGTATTTGTACCGTTCTCAAGTCTTAGTGTTACGTGATGCCATCTTTGAGATGATATCGAAGTTGTAGAAAGCCACGTTCCTGCCCAGTTGCTTTGATTTGAAGGTAAATTCCATCCACCCACATATAAAGCACCGTTATCAATGTATATATTAAGACCTCTGGTTCCGCCACCTTCTTCAAAAATAACCTGTTTTGTTGTTTTATTAACATCTTCTGCATAAAACCAGGCTTCAATAGTTCTGTCGGAATAAGGACCACCTGTATTAATGTCTGCTGAGTTGGCAATACTTACATAGTCCTCAACACCATCAAAATCAAGAGTATTCTGCTCTTCACCTGCTACATATATTGTAAGGTCTCCATTTCCGACATCATCATTATAGCCTCCAACCTGTACATAATAAGTGGTTCCCATAGTTACAGGCAGTGTAACAACTGATTGCAAATCACAATCATCATCATTACAGACAAGTTCGTTTCCTCCGCAAGCATCCCAAATGGCAAGTCTTGTATCGAATTCGCTTCCACAAAGGTCAAAAGTTGCTTCACCGCTTATTGTTGCTGTATATGCATACCAGATATCAACCGGAGCAACAGAACCACCACAACCTGGCATTACACCACTTTGTGTTGCTGCTACAGTACTGAAAGGCAAATTGGTAACCTCATTTATTGCGATTGCACCGGAACAATAGTCATTAGCCGGAGGATCAATACAATTGATTGTTGCCTCCCACCCGGATTTGGGTGAACTGTTTACCGAACGGAACCTGAAAGTTAATGCACCGGCAGCATTTGTGGCTAAAACCGTTCCCGGCGAGTTACTTCCGAAATATTTCCCGCCAATTTGAGTTGCAGAAGTACTTGTACCGTCAAATACCTCCATATATGCTCCGAACTCTATCCCAAATATTGAATAATACTGTTCTACATCAAAATAATTGAAAGAAATCTCCAGTTTCGCACCGGTAGTTGAAGGATAAAAAGTCATTATATAGTTTTCACCATTGGAGTAATCACCGTTTGGTCCTCCTGAATCGTAGAAAAGACCCGAACAGGTGGTTTGAGTACTGTTACCCATATTAAATGTATGTACAACATCAATGTAATCCGTTTTTGATTCACTTCCCGTGTTGGTTACAAGAGAGACCGAATAAAAGCCGTAAGTATCGAACTGAACCTGCGGATTTTGCGAATTTGCACTTGTGCCGTTAACATAAGTGACATTTCCAGGCCCGGAAAAAAACCAGGTCCAGTTTGCAGGGTTGTTTGTGGATGCATCAGTAAATGTCACCGTCTGGTTTATATCGGCAAATAATAAATCAGCATAAAAATCGGTTTTAGGAGGTAAAGG
>JAOZOC010000445.1 GCA_029933495.1 Bacteroidales bacterium | reverse complement strand
GCCTGCAATGCTACCCGTCAGACTTGCGCCAGTGGGGGAGCTTGCACCAAAATTTCGGTGTTTGCAAAAGCAAAGCTTCTTAGAACCAGTTATGTCCCGATAAACAAGGACTCCCGACAAAGGCGATACTCGAAAAAATCAAGAGCTCCTTTTTTATATTAGTTTATCAGCAGCTACTTATCTGTCTCAACAATTCTTTCACCCCTCGTAACGCCCCCTTCATTAAATACATCTATTGCAAAGTAGTATTTCATTTCTCTGTTAAGGTCGTTAATTCTTAGCGAAGTATCCGAATATACAATACGGCTCATATATAGTTTATCCTTTGCGATGCCATATCGGATGTTATAGCCAATAACATCCGAAACCTCATTCCAGCTAAGGTTAACAATTTTACCATCTGTACTATCTCTTTTTATTGCCATATTTGAGACAGGTTCCGGAGTCTTTTCATCATTCTTTCCAAATATTCTAAAACCATACATGGCAAACATTCCATCGGGCATTCGCACATTACTTATTCTGATGTACCGGGCAAGAGTCGAATTTGCCAGTTCAGTATAATCATGCGAAAAATCAAGATTGCTATCCGTTTTGTCAAGCAATGGTTTCCATTCGGTCTTATCAAGTGAATATTCTATCAAATACTGGAAACCTCCATACCCTGACCGTCCTTTTACCTTTGCCAGGTGTTCTGCAAAATTAATTTGAACAGCATATACATCGCATTCTTTCTCTAAATCAACACTATACCATTCGTCCTTATTTGCAGATGAAGCACTCCAATAGGTGTGGAGATTTTCATCCACTGCATTAATTGCAGGATACCCATTCATTGACGATGAGGCTTCAACCTGCTTTTTATATGATAACAATACCCATCCTGTAAATAATGATTCAAAATCCTTAACCTCTTCATTTGGGATATAATGAGGATAATCTCCAAAGCTTGTATTACAAAAGAGTATCCCATCCTTGTCGAAGCCTGCCGGAAACATTGCCAGCCTGCGTTCAAAACCATGCTTGATAATTGGTGCATGAACACAGGTAAAATGCCAGTAATTATTATACTTATCCATCATTGTACTTCCATGACCGGTTCCGGTTACAAAGCCTCGTGCTTTTTGAGAAAAGGGGTTGCTGGCTGCCACTTCAAATCCTTTTAAGGGATCAGAAGATACACATACTGCATCAACATAACTATCTGAAAAGGTAGCGTATTGCAAGTAATATTTCCCGTTATATTTATTCATCCAGGGACCTTCCACCATCATATTTCTGTTTTTAACGGTGTCAATATGATTCCATGCATATCTTGCTCCCGGAGAGAGAACCTCATCAAGCTTCCCTTTAACCTTAAATCCATCTTTATAATCAAGCTCAACTGCCAACACAGGACGAATACAACCATAGTACAGATAGAGTTTTTCATCATCATCAAGAAAGAGGCAGAGATCCTGAAAATTTTTAGGCCATTCTTCTATGGGAAGAGGATTTGATAAGTTGGCAATCTCCCATTTACCGGACCTTGGGTTATCTGTTTTGTATATCCATTTAGACCCTGTTGTTGCAAAATATAAGCTATTTCCAATCTTTACGGCAGTAGGTGCATACGCTTCCAATGGCAAATCTGAAGTTGTTATAAACTCCCATTCCGATAAATCCTTTGAAACCCAATAACCTCCTGATTTAGAAGCAAATAAATAATATTCGTTATTAAACAGAACAGCTGATGGGTCTGCTGCCTCTCTAAAAGAATGATACTCACCCTTTTCCATATCACATCCGGGCATTTTCGCTCCCCAGCCATATTCCTTATATTTCAACGGTTCTATTGAAAACCGATAATTTAAATCCAGTGGATTACAATATGTATCTCTTTTATGCTCTGTGCATGATGAAAGTGAATAAGACACTGCAAAGATTAAAAATGCGAAATACAGTCTTTTCATATTTATTTGTTTTTTACTGATAACTACTCTCTCTTTTCCGAAAGTCTGAACCGGTGTTTATATTCCAACCTATTCATTCTTAAGATTTTGGCTCTTCATTAATGAATTCATCATAGTCGAATAAAAATTTAGTTTTTGTATCGTATGAATCAAAGCCAACAATTGTTATATGAACTTTTGCATTTGCACGAGCCTCATTTCCCATTCAAAGGTTTGATGAGTAAAATGAATTGTTATATGCAGGTTATTGTACACTCATCATTAATTTAATTGATTCAGGAAGGGCGTTTCTATTCAGAGTAACAGATATCGTTTTCATTTTGAAAAAAGCTTCACTCATATATAAATATCCGTTATAAGGTCCATATTCACTTCCTGAATCCTTAACAATATAAAACTTTTCCCCTTTAACATTTTCAGCTATACCAGTGATATGCATCAAATGGTCGTCGGTTGTCTGCAATCGTTCAAAAGCAATTTGTCTTTTTTGTTGATTAACATCCATTTCCTGTATCAATGAATTCAAATCAAGGTTTCTATTATATTGGTCTTCAGGCAACATTGCTAGTCCTCTGTCATTTGAATACCCGTTTCCCTCCATGCAACCGTCCCAAACCAAAGTATATCCTTTCATCAGACAAGTGTCAATAGTCTGTATGAAATCTTTCAATGGTAAATTTAAATAAGCTCCACCAGCATAATTATCGGGAATTTCAAGTACAAACTCTTTATTAAAAGGGTGATGAGTAAATGATGTTATTGATATATAGTTATCGACATTTATCTCAAGATAATCTGCGAAGCTTTTCGGCGTATAAGTATTGTTTTTATATTGGAATTGTTCAGAACGTTCAAAAAAATAACTGTCAAGTATTGCTAAATAATGTTTCATCCAGTTTTCAGATAGATAATCTTCATTTAAGATAGTACTGAGGTAGCTTTTTAGTACATCATTTGGACCCTTAGTATATGGGATATAGTCTATTTTTATAATAGGGGGCAGGCACTATTCCTGTTTTTTTTACAGTTCTTAAGACATCATGTGCCAGTCCTCCATTCTTAAAACTTGTTTCTCCTTGACGCAATACATAATTAAGGGCCTTGTCAATATACGTATGATATATGAAAAAGTCTTCAGATAAATCTAATGTTCCTTTACCTGAACGGATTAATTCTGATTCCAGAAAAGAGCATGTTGCATAGCTCCAACAATATTGTCCAGATTCCATTTGAAACTTTACTTTTGTGGCAGCATTTTTAGTTATAATCTTAAAGTCCTCGTTTTGAGAGTAACTCTCAATTGTCAAAACTGCCAATATCAATATAAAAACTGCTTTCATTTTATTATTTTTATTTGAAGTTCTAATATGGTTTAAAAGTGATTTAGAGTCATGTTTAACTTGCATATAGCAGCAGTCTCCAGAAAAATCGGGACTGGCTGACTAAAAACCCCTAATTTTTCAATATTCAGGCAAATATAAGCCGATTTAAGGAGACTTTGGAAAATTTAGTAAC
>JAOZOC010000444.1 GCA_029933495.1 Bacteroidales bacterium | reverse complement strand
TAGCCTACACCTCAACGGGTGTACGACAAATTGCACACTCGTTGCCATAGGCAATAAATATTATAGCCGGGGACGTAAGTCTCCGGTAATCTGTAATACATATGAATAAGTTCCGTAGGAACGGCATATCTTTTACTAACGTCCCTGCCTGTAATATGACATCCCTACGGGATTTTTCTTTTTAATAGAACACATCAATTCAGGTATTGCAATTTGTCGTACATCCACCTTGACTTCTGGCTTTATTAGAGGTGTAATTTTATTATCTTTGTGGCTGGAAAAGTCAGAAATGGCTATCAGACAATAACTTTATATGGCAATTGACAAAACAGCAATTTTAATTACAGGTGCAGCAGGAGGACTGGGAAGGGCTTTTGTGGAGATGGCAAAAACTCTTCCCGGCATTGATTTTATTATTGCAACCGATATCCTGGAGGAGGTTACTGAAATGTTCAGCTCTGAAAAGAAGGTTCTCGGGATCAGGATGGATGTAGGCTCTGAAGAATCAATAAAAAACGTAAAAAACCAACTTGGCGGACAAGGAATTTCGGTCAAATACATTATTAATAATGCGGGTATTTTTATGTTCAAGCCTGTTTCGGAAATAACGGAGGAATTGCTGGATAAAATATTAAAAGTCAATACTTACGGGTCAGTTCTGACTGTAAGTGTCTTCCTTGATGACCTTATTAAAACCGGGGGAAGAGTTATTCAGATAAGTAGTCACGGTGTTAAGTTCCCGACACTTTTTCAGCCCTATCCGGCTTCAAAAATTGCCCTCGAAGCTTTCAGTGTATCAATGAAACAGGAACTTGGCCTTGTGGGTGTTGACCTTGTTTTGATACGTTCAGGTGCAATCAATACTTCACTACTCAACGATGTGAATATTCCCGATACTGAGATTGAAAAAAGCAGATATGCAAAGTATTTGAAGAAGTTCATTTCCATTGCACAAAAGGATGTTGGTAAAACCATTGAGCCTGAGGCTGTTGCAAATATTGTAAAGAGAGCTCTCAAAGCCGGCAGGCCCAAAAGGATTTATAATATCAACCCCAATAAAACAATAACACTGATATCATCTTTACCTCAGGGTCTGACTGATGCTTTAATCAGGAGAACTGTAAAATAGACTTTTCAAAGATATTGAACCAAAAAGACCTCCCTCCGTACAACCATTTTCTTTTAAACAATGTCATAGTCTTTGCATATAATATTGTATAATTTAAACTCAAATTTAATATCATAATTATTATGAGAAAAGTTCAAATCACTCTGTTATTTGTCCTGTTTGCTTTTTTAGCCAATGCAGGTACAATTGAACAAACCTACTATTTCAACAATTACAAAGTATTAAACGGTGAAGTATACCAGGCAATATGGCTTGAAAACTCTTTACTTACAGGACATACCGGAGAACCGGTTTTACCATATTCCCAGGTATCTCTGATGCTCCCTCCGGGTGAATCGGCTGTAAGTATTGAATTTATCGGAGAGGAAGAAACGGTAATACCCGGATATTTTACACTCTATCCCCGTCAGCAATCCAGAACTCTGAATGATGACAGTCCTGCTGACTTTCAGAAAAATGAGCAGGTTTATAACAAGGATGCATTTTATCCTTCAAAATCAGCCGGAGAACTGTTGACCCAGTTTATGAACGGCTATTCGTTTGCTATGTCAACATTTACACCAATGAAGTACAATCCGGTAACCGGCCAGGTTACTTTCTATAAAAAGGTGACAATAAAGATCACGACGAAACCGTCTGTTGCTGCATCAAAAGCTTTGCAGAACCTGAGTAGTACTGAAACAGTAAAAGGAAAGATCAGCAGGTTTGTACAGAATGAAAAAATGATAACACAATATCCGGCTGACAATAAAAGTGCTGACGATTATCAACTGATGATAATTACAACTACTCAGTATGAGAATGATTTTGAAGATCTGATTGAAATTTATGTTGACAGGGGAATAAAAAGTGAAGTTGTAACAAAAGAGTACATCACCGCAAATATTTCAGGACAGGATGTTCAGGAAAAGATAAGAAACTACATTATTCAGGAGTATCAGAATCATAATGTGGAATATGTAATTCTTGGTGGAGATGTAGAGCTTATCCCTTATCGCGGATTTTATTGCTATGTACAATCAGGATCAGGTTATGAGGATAACGGAATTCCTGCTGACCTATATTTTTCAGGACTTGACGGAACCTGGAATGATGATAATGACAATCACTGGGGGGAACCCGGAGAAGATGATCTCCTACCTGACATTGCCGTAGGACGGATGCCATTTAGCAACACATCAGAGCTCAATAATTTGAAACATAAATCGATATCTTATCAGAACAGTCCTGTTCTTGGAGAGTTTACCAGCCCTCTTCTTGCCGGTGAATTTCTCTATTCGAGTCCTGATACATGGGGTAAAGATTATATGGAATTACTGATAGGATTTCATGATGATAACGGTTATACTACTATTGGAATCCCTGAAGATAACAATATAGAAACTCTTTATGAACAAGACCAGTCTTGGAGCGGAAGTGATTTGATCGCTAAAATAAACAGCGGTAAACAGTTTATTCATCATGTCGGACATGCTAATGAAACCTATGTGGCTCACCTCTCAAATGGTGATATTACAAATTCAAATTTTTCAGGAGCCAATGGTGTTGACCACAATTACACTTTCCTGCAAACACATGGTTGTATGTGCGGATCATTTGACTTTAATGACTGTATTCTTGAAAAAATGGTAACAATACAGAATTTTGCAGTTGCTGTGATGGGAAACTCAAGATATGGCTGGTTTAATGAAGGTCAGACCGAGGGTCCGGCTGAACACTTGCACAGGGAAATGGTAGATGCCCTTTATAATGAAAAAATAAACCATCTAGGAGCTGCATTTGCAGAAAGCAAGATACAAACTGCTCCCTGGGTTACAGCTCCCGGACAGTGGGAAGAAGGTGCTCTGCGCTGGAATTTTTACGATATAAATATTCTTGGTGACCCGGTTGTAAGTGTTTTAACCGATGAACCTATTTCAATTCAGACTACTTATCAGAATGCAATCCCAATTGGTGTTCCTTCAACTACGGTAACAGTCACAAGCGGTGGTTCTCCTATGGAAAATTTCACCTGTACTGTCATAAAGGACGGAGAAATTGCCGGTGTTGGTTATACCGATGTTTCCGGAAATGCTGTGATCAGCTTTGACCCTGTTTTTACAGAAGTAGGTGATGCTCAGCTTGTTGTTTCCGGATATAATTGCCTGCCGACATATTATGATGTTCAGATCATTCCAAACGAAGGTGCTTACATATCATTTTCAGCGTTTCAGATTGATGATTCACAAGGTAATAACAATGGAGAAGTTGATTTTGGAGAGGCAATAGGGCTAACAGTAGAAGTTGAAAACGTTGGTACTGTACAGGCTGACAATGTTCAGGTTACACTAACAACTACAGACAGTT
>JAOZOC010000443.1 GCA_029933495.1 Bacteroidales bacterium | reverse complement strand
TGATGGATGTAGAACTGGTGAACAATGGGCCGGTAACAATTATCATTGATACAAAAAATAAGGAATAAAAAATCCCAATTACCACTTTGTGCGATAATTGGGATCAAAAACAAGAGGTTATCAATTTACTTTTTGTCTGGTGTAGTCTTTTTAGATTTGTCAGTAGTTGTAGTACTTGCTTTTTTTGAGCTTTTACTTTTTGTATTGCAATCTGACTTCAATTGTGAGCTTTTTGACGAACAGTCGCTTTTTTTCCCATATTCTGAGCAACAACTGTGCTTAGTGGATTTCGATTTCTTTGCCGGTGGATCATCAAAAACACTTGTGTCAGTGGTTGAAGTAGTAATTATCGTTGATTCAACAGCATAAGAACCAAGTGTTAAGAATGCTACGATTCCAAAGGCATAAATTAATTTTTTCATAGTTTTTATTTTTTAATATTAAAAATATTCCAATTATTTTTACAGCGGCAAACTTATGCTCATTATGAGCTTAGTACTGTTAACGATTTGTTAATTACTGTTAAAAATTTGTTAAATTCCTGCTTTTGGGAGTTTTTTGGGTAAATTTGAATTATGAACAAAAAGGTTCTCCGGTTAATAATTATCTTAACAACAATATCTTTGATTGCTGCAATGCTCACACAGCTTTTATGGGTTAAGGTAACCTGGGAGCATGAAGAAGACCAGTTCAACAAAAGGGTGGAAGTTGCACTTAAAACAGTTGTAAATCACCTTATGACATCCGGCCAGCCAATTATTGCTGATTCCAGCGGTTCTAACCCTGATTTTTTATTGGAACATAAGGATCTGTTTGAAGTCGTCCAGCCAGATATTATGGATTCGCTTATTTCTGTTGAGTTTAGCTCTATATGGAATAAAAAGGATTTTATCTATGGAGTTTACCGCGAAAGAGACAGTCTGTTCGTTATTGGCCCTTTCCAGGGCTATGAAGATGACCTTATTTATTCTCCTCACCAGATTTCACTAACATGTATCTGTAAGTCGCAGGGTTATTTGCTATCTGTTTTTTATCCACATCAGAAGAACCTTATTTTGAGTGAGATGATAATTCTGCCTGTGATGTCTGGCCTGTTTTTACTGGTCTTGATTGTGAGTTTTTTCTATACTATATACTTTATTGTCAGACAAAAAAAATTGTCGGAGATGAAAACCGATTTTGTTAATAATATGACACACGAATTTAAAACCCCCATATCCACAATATCCGTTTCAAGCGAGATGTTAATAAAATCTGCTGTTTCAGAAAATCCTGAAAAAGTCAGAAAATATGCAAAAATTATTTTTGAAGAAAATGTAAGGTTGAAAAATCAGGTTGAAAGAATACTTCAGATAGCATCGATTGATAAAGGTGATTATAATTTAAGAATGAATTCTATTGACTTACACGAAATAATCAGATCGTGCGTAAGTAACTTTGAAGTAGTTATTTCTGAAAAGGAGGGCAAAATATATACAGACCTGAAAGCAGAGTTACATATAATTACTGCTGATCAGCATCATTTAACCAACGTAATTAATAATCTGCTGGACAACGCATATAAATATTCCGGTGAAAAACCTGAGATATTGATTTCAACAAAGAATTCGGAAGGAAGAATTGAAATAGCACTCAAAGATAATGGAAAGGGAATTAGTAAGGAGAATCAGAAACATATTTTTGATAATTTTTTAAGACTTCAGGCAGGTGATATTCACGATATTAAAGGATTTGGCCTTGGCCTTTATTATGTTAAAACTGTTGTGGAAGCAATGGGGGGTTCTGTTTTTGTTAATAGTGAGTTGAACAAAGGAAGCGAGTTTAAAATATTATTTCCGGTCTGATTGTATTTTGGAAATTTTGTTGATTTTATAAAGTAACAGAACAATTATTGCCAGTTTTTGTTATTAGTACTGAAATCTCCATTGTATGGAAAAACAAAATAAAATCTTACTTGTAGAGGATGACCCCAACCTGAGTGTTGTTATTCAGGATTATCTTGTAATGCAGGGTTATGATACGGTTTTATGCAAAGACGGAGAGGAGGGATTGAATGCGTTTAAAAAGGGTTCGTTCCATCTTATTATTCTTGATGTGATGATGCCGAAAATGGATGGATTTAGTGTTGCTGAGGAAATCAGGAAAGCCGATGAATATACTCCTATTATTTTTTTAACTGCAAAGTCACTTAAGGAAGATCGTGTGAAAGGGTTTAAGATAGGTTGTGACGATTATATTTCAAAACCGTTCAATACCGAAGAACTCAGCCTTCGCATTAAGGCTATTTTGAAGCGCTGTTATCTGCAATCATCGCAAAAACTACAATCGCAGGATTTAGTATATCATATTTCCCGGTTTACATTCGACTCAGAAAATATGATTTTAAAAAGTAAAAATACCGAGCAGGTATTAACCAGAAAAGAATCTGCTTTGTTTACACTGTTGTGTTCATATAAAAACAAAGTACTTACCCGGGAGACAGCTATGAAGTCAGTTTGGGGTGAGGATGACTATTTTGTAGGAAGAAGTATGGATGTTTTTATTGCTAAACTTCGCAAATATTTAAAGTCAGACCCCAATATCTCCATTACAAATATCCATGGTATCGGATTTAAGCTGGAAGTGAAAGAAGATAATCAGTAAAGTCTGTTTGTTATTATTATTGTAAAATATTAAGGCATAATTCTCCTTTCATATCAGTTTATAATCCCAAACTCATACTAACAAGTTCAGCAATATCGTAATTTTTCATTCTCTCTTCCTGATTCTTGTATTTGATTCCGTCTGTCATCATCGTCATACAGAAAGGGCAGGCGGTACATATAATATCGGCTCCTGTGGCGATAGCTTCCTCGGTACGTTCGATGAAAATTTCCTTATCTCCTTTTTCTGCTTCTTTGAACATCTGCCCACCACCGGCACCACAGCACAATGCGCGGCTTTTATGGTGTTCCATCTCAACTTTAACCGAAGGAATGGCATTCAGTACATCGCGGGGAGCTTTATATTCATCGTTAGCCCGCCCAAGATAACATGGGTCGTGGAAAGTAATTTTGCTATCTTTAAAAATATCCGATTTAATTCTGATTTTTTTTTCGTGAATCAGTTTTTGCAAAAACTGGGAATGGTGGATAACCTCAAAGTTGCCATCAAAATTGGGATATTCATTTAATAATGTATTGAAATCGTGTGGGTCGCAGGTTATTATTTTTTTTACTTCGTAACCGTTCATTACTTCAATGTTCATCATCGCCTGCATTTGAAAAAGCATCTCATTTCCGGCACGTCGGGCCACATCACCGCTGTCGGCTTCTTCAACTCCCAGGACAGCATAATCCACTTTCAGAAAAGTTAGTATTTTAACAAACTCGCGAGTTACCTTTTTGTATCTGTCGTCGAAAGCACCTGCCGATCCAACCCAAAAAAGATATTCGGGTTTGTGACCCTTGGCAAACTCATCAGCCATTAACGGCACTG
>JAOZOC010000442.1:3074-3497 GCA_029933495.1 Bacteroidales bacterium | reverse complement strand
CGGCATTCATGCCTTCCTCAATCCCGCGCCAAACCTCTTTCTCCGACCCGTATTTACTTTTGGCATAATTTGAATTTCTTTTTGAGGCTTTCCATACAACTTCTTCATCAATAGGTTTATCATTTTCGGCTCTTCCGATAGCAGCAATGGAGCTGACATGGCAAAACTTCCTTATCTTTTTCTCAAGGGCAATATTTACAAGGTTTGCTGTTCCGTTGATGTTTGTATCCATCATCTTTTCTCTGTCGGCAGGCAAGAAAGAAACAAGGGCCGCACAATTGTAAACATCCTCAATCCCCTCAAGTGCTTTTTCGAGCTAAAAAATATCCATTAAGTCACCTTCAACCCATTCTATTTTGTCGAAAAGCATTTTATAATCCGGCATATAGTACGAAAAAACAACTTCAGTGACATCCATTTTCG
>JAOZOC010000442.1:0-3064 GCA_029933495.1 Bacteroidales bacterium | reverse complement strand
TTCGCACCTGCTCTTTTCAATGCACGCACCTGCTCACCTTCATTCAGGAGATGATAAAGGAGATGTGAACCGAGAAATCCTGTGCCGCCTGTCACTAAAACCATAATGCAAAATTAACAAATAATGACAATTAAAATATTTTATTAACTTTGTAAAAAAAATAAAATGGAAGCTCTGAGAAAAATAATTGAAGTAAATAATAACAATCAATTAAATTTCAAATTACCTGACAATTTCAATTTTAAGTTTGTTGAGATAATTGTATTACCTGCATATGAATCTACTAATCAGGAAAATAAGGAGAATTCAGAAGAAGAAACAACTGATTTTCAAAAATTTTTATTGTCTGCTCCGATTATGACAGATAATGATTATGAATATTTTCTGAGCAAGAAAAAAGATTTCAACAAATGGAATTGATTTGTTTAGATACCGGGATTTTGATTGAATTTTATCGTAGCAAGAACAAAAGAAATACCGTATTATTCAATCTTTCTAAACAGTACCATTTTGCTGTTCCTTCGATTGTCAAGTATGAAGTATTACGAGGTGATAAAAAAAAGGATGAGTTTTGGATTTCATTTTTTAAAAATACAATTGTTCTTCCATTTGATGATGATTGTTCCCAGATAGCTTCTGATATTTATAAATTTTTAAAGAATAAAAATCAAATGATTGCTACAGATGATATTTTAATTGCTGCAACTGCTATTAAAAATAACTGTAAATTGGCCACATTGAATCATAAGGATTTTATTAGAATTATGGGACTTTTTATTATTTAAAATGATTCCGTAAAAACTTTATCATAATTCCGTTTACAGACTAATCCGGTAAGAAATCTTGATAAGAAAGATATTGTGTGGTTTTATACTGAAAAGGCTGTTCATTCCGTCGGGAATATTAAAATCACCGTTTTCCTGAAAACCGTCCCTACCCTGTGACCACACGAGATAAACAGTTGACCCGGGTATATACTCCCATCGGGCAACAAAGTTAGACCTGAACTCAAATACATCAAAATCGGGATTCTGAAAACTGTAATCAATTGTTCCGTCTCTGTTTTCATCTACATTATAAACCCTGTCGTGGCTGTCGTAGGAAATCTCATCCTGGGTAAAGCTGTGAAAACGGTCATTGTAGCTGTCTGCTGTTGATTCGGTTATCCTTTTAAACTCCGAATATTTCCCGGAGAAAAGAAACGGCTGTCCCCAGAATTGGAGGGATATATCTGGAGTAATTCCAAGATTAACTCTTATATCGGCACTAAAACTTTCGGTTTGAATTGTTGATACGATGTACCTGTCTTCTCCGTTATATTCATCTGTTGTAACATATTGCATATCCCATCTGTTGTTTCCATAAGACGGTTCAATTGAAAAACTTAAAGCATCCAAAGGTCTGTAGCTTATTTCCAGTCCGGCATTGTACATTTTTGAATAATTATGGTCGCCAAAATTGGCATTACCATTTAGCTGAAAAACAAGTTTCTTTCTTTCGTCAGTTTGTACAAATGACCATACACTTGTATTCCCGGGCAACAAAAGCGATGGTCCACCACGCAAATCGGTCTTTGAAAGCTCCCACCCGTTTCTGTTGATACCTGCCCCGAACGACCAGTAGTTTTTAAACTGTAAATTCGAATTAACATTCCCGCCAAGATATAGGCTGTTCCCTTCAAAATCCCATCCTGCCCATTGTGCAAAATTAAGATTAAAACTTCTGAAAATACTGAAAGGCTCCCAAATCCGGTATCCTGTGTAGGCAATCTCCTGGATTACATCTGCTTCCCGCATATATCCCATATCATTGAGTTCAAGTCCGGGCGAACGCCAGGATACCAGGCCGCCATAATTCCAGTGCCCGCCACCGATTTTTCCGCCCGACAGAGTTCCTCCTGTGCCGGTTAGTGTAGTCCTGTTAGTGTCAAGTTTCAGATGGCCTGCATCGGGACGCTGATAATACCGGCGTGGAGATGTCTGTTGATAATACATTGCTTCCCTGCTGCCTGATAACTGACTGAATACTGCTTTCGCAGAAAAGTAATAGTTCTTTTCTTTCCAGTAATTCTTAAAATCAAGTCCGCCGGTATAAGCAGATTCCGGGAGAAATTCCAGTCCCGGATTATCAATTTTACGGTTTGTGGCTGTAAACATCCCACCAAGAGTCCGGTTTCCTTTGTCAAAATCCTGTTGCAAGCGCGTGTTAAAAAAATTTGTCAACGGTTCCACAAGTTCTTTTCTCCTTTCACCGCCATTGTCAATTTCTGCAAATTCTTCCTGCACCAGACTTTCCATAATGCCTACCGACAACCCTTTTCGTGTTTTCCCCGAGAGCTTAAAAGCTCCCAAAATTGATGAAAACTCAGGCTGATCAGCATATTCAGAACCATTTATTTCCGGATAACCATGCGGTCTTCTCCCAATACGCCTTGAATAGAACAGATTGTCGGCACCAAGCGGACCGTCTTCGGTTATCTGGAAATCAAATATATTATTTCCTTCAATAAAAAAGGGTCGCTTCTCTTCAAAAAATGTTTCAAAAGCCGTCAGATTGACCTCACTCGGGTCTGCTTCAACCTGCCCGAAATCGGGATTGACTGTAAGATTTAATGTCAGGTCATTCGTTACTGCAATTTTACCGTCAAGGCCCAGGGAATAGCCAAAATCTTTGCCTGTTGCGAAGGGGTTCCCGGATTGCTTTTCATACTGTTCCATATTCCCCATTGCATAAGGAATCAGTTCCACCTCCTTTTTAGGTTTTATCCCTTCAATTCCTTTCAGTTCCCCAAACAGACTTACCCATCTTGACGATTCAACCGGAATATGTTGCCAGGCTGAGAATTCCTGCTTTCTGAAAAGCATACGCATTACCTGCAAACCCCAGGTATGAGCCTGCTCTTTTGCAAAGCGAAGTTGCGTGAAGGGAATGCGCATCTCAGCAGACCATCCCTTTGAATCTGTTGAAACTTTTACATACCAAACTGGATTCCAGGTGAAATCCATATTCTGTTCATTCGTAACAATAAGATCTGCTTTTACACCTGCCGCACTGACAGCAAAGT
>JAOZOC010000441.1 GCA_029933495.1 Bacteroidales bacterium | reverse complement strand
GTTTTTATGGTCGGTTTATATGCAAACCTGTCCATATAAATCATTAACAATTTCATTTTTTTATATTTAATTTATATTTTGTCCTTTTTTGCTGAAATTACAACAAAGCTTCCTTTACCATATCCAGTTTTAAAATTCTGAATTTTATTTACATCTTCAAGACTGCCGAAAATCGTTTGCACTATTTCAATATCTTTAAATCCTGTTTCCGACAATAATGAAAGCAATTCATCCGTAGAGAAGAAAACGGCATCCCTGTAAAAGATACTTTCCTCTTTCATCTTTAAATATTCCTTTCCTACAATACTTTCTTTATCCACAAAAGCCAATATGAAATGTCCGTCAGTCATTAGGATTCTGTTAACCTCCCGGATTGCTATTACGGGATTATCGACAAAGCAGATTGTAGTCACCATTAAAGCAAAATTGTAAGAACTATCTGGTATAGGTAATTCTTCCGCAATTGCATTTACCACATTCAATCCTCTTCTTTTCGCAAGTTCTGTCATCCTTTCCGAAGGGTCAACACCATCTTTGATTCCAAGGGGTTTTGCAAAAAGTCCGCTTCCAATGCCAATTTCTATCCCCTTATCCTGTTTAGGAATGAAATGTTCAATGGCTTTTAGTTCCGACTTGTAAACAGCATCATTCCTTATGAACCACTGCTCATAAAGGTCTCTGTTCTCATCAAACGGTTTTGTTTTTGCCATATTTTCTCATATTGAGCCTTTAATAAATCTCAAAAGTAATCAGATAATAAATGCAAAAATAAAAAAAGCCTCCCAAACGGAAGGCTTTTCATATCAATTAATGATTGCTATCTGATAACAACCTTTTTATTTACACTGCCTGAATTGTTAGACAGGTTTAGAATGTAAACTCCTTTGGCAAATGATGAAACATCAATGCTGTTTGAGTAGTTTCCTGAGAAGTTGTCCGAATTATCTTCATACACAACTTCGCCTGTTATTGACATCAGTTTTACTGTAAAAGATTGTACCCTGTCTGTCTTAAAGCTAACATTAAGAATACTGTTTGCCGGATTTGGGAATATGTTCAGCATACTGATTCCGTCAATCTGTTCTTTAACGCCAACATTTCCAATCTCCCAATCGGCTGACCAGCCCGGAGCGTTGAATATACCATCAGACTTAAAAATAAGGAATATCTTACCACTGGCGGCAAAAACCGGTTCGGGCATATTTCCTGACGTATATTCGCCTGATAGCTCAGCAAGTAGCTGATTGTTAGATGCGTCATATATTTCTAATACGTCACCCTCTTCGGTGTTGAATTCAGTAAATGTTAAAGTTAGATCTGCTGCATTAATCGGGGCAATTTTCCACATACAGTTTGATCCGTTATTATACCAGAAGTTGCCGCTTCCATCAGTGATCGTTCCTGTTTGTTCCTCATAAGTTACCAAAGAACCACAATATGCAGGAAGGACGCTTTCATATTCTAGTTGCCATCCTGCACTGGTTGTAGCATTGCCATCAGCAACAAATGTTACAAGAACCTGATTGCTTGTTGATGAAATTGTACCCGGGGGTATAGTTGTTCCTGAATATGTTCCTATGACAGGATCATCCGTAGTAGGTCCGTCGTATATAGTTACAACATCGTTAGGGTCTGTATCGAATTTTTTGAATTCGATATTAATATATGAAACAGAATCCTGAATTGTTTGAGGATTTATTAACCAACTGCAATCGGCATTTTGGTCATAGTTGTCCATTTGGCCGCTTCCATCTTCAAAGCTGCCGACAAGATTTGTTTTTTCATTACCCTGGCCGCATCCATAAGGGTAGTTATCGCCCGGGACGAAATTCATCACCATTGACTGATTGGATGTAAATCCACCGGCATCGGTTATAAGATACCACCCGTTTCCAGAGCCACTCCAGCCAAAGTTGAAATGATATGTGTCGTCACCAGTATGCTGGCCATCAACCACAAAAGCATGACCACCCGAAGTGCTTTGACCTCCATAATACAAAGGGCAATTATCTTCAAGTTCATTATTTATCAGGGTTTTCCAGGTTGAAAGGTTGTAGCTTGATCTCTGTTTGTATGCACAAGTATTAGAATACTTAAAATAATATTTTAATGCGAAAGGAACATCAATACTGTAAGCGCCTGAACCATCAGGTTCATACATCATATCAACTGAAACTCCGGCATGAAAACCAATGAGAGCAATTGCATAATTGTATTTTGAGTCGGAATTGTCAACCATCTCATCCCATTCATAAGTTGTTTCTCCAAAGTTTGCAGAAATAGTTCCATAAGGAGACCAGGAATAAGAATGTTCATGCTGTCCCTGCTCCGGGTATCTCCAGTAAAACATTATTTGAGCCATTGCGGTAGCAACACATCCAACGTAAACATATCCACCAGGTCCTCCATTATCCTCAGGACACAAAAAATTATAAGGATGATCCTGATTCCAGGTGCTGGTGAGCAGAGGATTAACATCCTTCCCCCCTTTTTGAGGTGAGAATTGAGCAGGATTAAAAGAGATAAGCTCTTCCCATTGCTCGTTAATATCAGAAGAAGCTTCAATTTTATTATCTCTGAGATATTGAATGTGCTCAGTATATTCATTCAAAATTCCGCTGAAACCTTCCGGTTGATTTTGTGAAGGGTAGGGCCTGTCAGGAGCATAACCTAACACAGGTTCAATGGCATCCTCTGCAGCAATCAGGATAAATCCATATCCTGAAAAGTTAAAAGCATAAATTGCTTCTTCGCCATTAGTTTTGATTATAAACTGTTCAGTTATTTGCAGTTCATCATAACTGACTGGCTGGGAGTAAGTGTTTAGTTTCTGAAAGTAGGCATTTTTGGCAACAGCCTTCGCCTCTTTGAGTTCAACGTTTTCGGCAAAAAGGAATCCTGCAAAGGAGATGAGCAGGAGACTAAGTAATAATCGTTTCATAAATGTTTGTTTTTAAGATTTAATCTGCGCAAAGATATATAAAGTTCAAAATATCAACGTCTTTTTATTTAAATAGTTACTAATTTATTGACAAATGATGTTTTTAATAAGTTGCAAATTATTATTTTCGCAGATGAATTTAAACGAATATTATGACTATTTTAATTAGAAATATTAAAAAGCTGGTTCAAATTGAGAATAATCCTGTTTTAAAGCGGTCAGGAAAAATGATGTCGGAATTGAACTCAATAGACAATGCATATCTACTGATAAATGATGAAAAGATCACCGGATTTGGCACTATGGCTGAGCTGCCGGCAAACGTAAGTAAAGGTGCAGAAGTAATAGATGCAACCGGGAAGATGGTTTTTCCCTCCTTTTGCGATTCGCATACTCATCTTGTTTATCCGGCAAGCCGTGAAATAGAATATGTTGATAAAATAAAAGGTTTGAGCTATGAGGAGATTGCTGAAAGGGGTGGTGGGATACTAAACTCTGCAAAATTGATGGCTGAGGTATCGGAAGATGAACTGTATGAAGATGCTATGAAAAGGCTT
>JAOZOC010000440.1 GCA_029933495.1 Bacteroidales bacterium | reverse complement strand
CATCAAATCATTATCCATATTAATGATGGTTCTGACGGGACTTTGGAGTGGGTTAAGGAAAACCATTTTAATTTCACTCACTCTGATGACAATACAGGCGTCTGTTTTGCTTTTAATGCAGCCGCTTCTCTTGCAACTTCAGAGTATCTCTGCCTTATTGATGATGATAACTTTCTGTTACCAGACTGGGATTTTTACCTTTTTGAAGAAATTGAAAAGCTCAAAAAGTCAATCATAAAAAATATTACAAACAAAAATCGAAAATAAAAAGACCTTTAATCCCTGCGTGATTGCTCCATTTGATTATGGCAATGATCTGGAAAGTTTTGAAGAGAAAAAATTGTTGGAAACCTATAAAAGCCTACCGTTTCAGGACTGGAACGGGAGTAGCTGGTATCCGATGGTGATACATAAAAATATCTGGAATCTTGTGGGCGGAATGAGTGTGGAATATACTCCGGGAATGTACTCCGACCCCGATTTTATGATGAAACTGTGGATGGCCGGAGTAAGATATTTCAAAGGGGTGAATAACAGCAGGTCGTATCACTTTATGTCGCGAAGTGTTAGGCGCATTAAAAAGAACAACGGCAAAAAGCAGTTTCTGAAAAAATGGAAAATGAGCAACTCCACATTCAGGGATTATTATCTTAGAATGGATTCCGAATTCAAAGGAGACCTTGAAGAACCGGAAATGAGCTTCGGGCTTAAGATTAGGTTGTTAAAGGATAAAATAAGGTTGATGTTGCCGTAAATAAATAGGAGAGGAAGACCTACACCTCACCCTGACACTCTCCCCATTGCACAGAGTTGGTGTTGTCACCAACTTATACTTAACCGCAATCAAGATTTATAAACTTTAGCCTCCCATACACTTTGCCATTTTCAATTGGATATACTTCGCCATTTCCACCGATACTAATATCAATTGCATGATGAAAATGATCAGGATCATCACTGGTGCATAGGCCAACTTTGTGCAAGTGATTTATTGCTTAAAAGATTGAGAATACAATAAATAAATTATATTTCATATTCATAGAACCTCCCTTCTTTCTCAATAATAAACCTGTCACCATCAAATAATAATACCTTATCAACCGGTAAATCATTAATAACTTTTCCACTTTTAGAATTAAAAATAATTATATGCAAATCTTTTGATTTATTGGCGGTAAATTCTTTTCTGATTTCTGCAACCAATAATTCCCTTTCTGGATTAACAACACATTCTTCAACACTTACTTTATAATCATTCTTCCAAATTAACCTTCTATCAAAACTGTCAAAACAAAATATACCTGTTTCTGAATCTGATATTAAAAACTTGTTTAAATCCTTTAAGTAAAAAAAATAAGAAATATCACCTATATGTAGGTCTTTATATGTATTTACAGAAAATAAGTCATTACAATTCTCATCTTTTACAATAATCGTAAAATCCATTAATAATCAAATTATTATTTCTGTCATACCTGATACCTAATTCATTCATATTTTTATAGGTACATATTTCTTTTCCGCCAATGTCAAATATTTGAACAAGCCCCATTCCGGCTTCACCGGCATAAGTTGTTGCAAAGTATTTTCTGTCCGGTGAAATTTTAACATCCGTGTCTTCATTTAGGTTGTTAACAAGTAATTTCCCGGTTTTATCATATACTTCGGTCAAACTGCGAAAAGGGTAAGGTGAGGGTTCATTTCCATAACTTTTGGCTATTACTAAAAGCTCACCTTCAACAGTAATGTACCTCCGGGAGATTTTGTATTTATCATGATATTTCTCATATAATGTATCGGTTTTAGGTATATCTTCTTTATGCTTTACAGGCATTGTGTTTATCACCGCCCCATTATCATCATGGAAAACCACCTCATCATCATTAATAACAATATGCGGTGGTTTGGGTTTTAATTCGGGATGTGCACGATAGACTTCATCAATGGAGTTATAGGTATTTATCAGTTTAAAATACCTTTCGGAAAAAGTAGTGTCTTGTGCAAAAGCAAAACAGCCAACTGTTATTAAAATAAAAAATATTGAATACTTCAGTTTCATAATTATTCCTCCTTTAATTTTTGAATTTACCCCTTATCACCTCATTTTCCTTTTTCAGCTCAATTTCATAAAGTGTAAGTTCCTCAATTTTTTGAAGGAGTTTTATTTGCATATCACCAAGTTTCATACCGTTTTCTTTCATCTCTTCGGCTGAATGGATATCGGGGAGATGCTTATTCATTAAAACAAAAGTATTGAATTTATCCATAAATTACACAAATTAGCACAAATGCAAGCGTGGACGCATGCTCATTTTGGGGTGATTATTGAAAAAAACAATATTCAAGTTTTATAAAGGTTGTAATTACGATGTTAAGCCTGACTATTTTGGATTTTAGATTTTGAGTTTTGTGCTTTGGACTTTGGATTTTGTGCTTTGCACTTGTCATTCACCCTTATCACTTTTCAAATAGTGCCTCGCCTTAATATATTTCAGGAATGTTTCAAAAGCGGCAATTCTGCATATTACAAATCCGTAGAAACCATCAAGGAAACCGAGTTTTAATAAATAGTTCCTGATAAATTTGATGGTCGGACTAAAGAATATTTTAAAAAGAGAAACTGTTTTACCGCTTTCGTACAGAGCTTCGGCGCCAAGCGTACTGAATTTATTCGCCTGAAGAATATGTTCGTCAATAGTGTAAAATGAGTAGTGCAAAATGTCACCTTTCAAAAATCCTGTTGATGTTCCCTCCACAAGGATAAATCTTTCGTGGACTTTCTTACCAACCCATTTACCCTTGGTTTTATCGTACAATCTCAGTTTCTTATCAGGATACCAATCAGAATGCTTTATCCATTTCCCGCAATAGTTGGTTATCCTATTCATAAAATATCCATCATTTTTGAGATATTTTTTTATGTTTTTAATTGATTCGACCAATTCGGGAGAAAGGGATTCATCTGCATCAAGAGTAAGGATATAATTATTAGTAACCTGCTTATCAGCAAATTCGTGCTGCTTAACATAATCTTCAAACCTGTTTTGTATAAATCTGACCCCCATTTCATGACAGATTTCTTCAGTCCTGTCAGTAGAAAAAGAATCCACAACAACTATTTCATCGGCTATTTCCTGTACCGAATCGATACATCGGCCAATATTTTTTTCCTCGTTGAGAGTAATAACTACAACAGATATCTTCGGCATATTATACTCTTTTCAGAAATATTAAGCCGCAAAGATAATCATTTCACTTTCATCTCTTCAAAAAAACAATACAAGTACAATTCCCGGAATTGCAAAAATTAAATTTCTATCCTATTTAAACCTTTTACTGAAAATGTTGTTATGAATAATACTTTGACAATAATGGTTAACAAATATTTATGGCTCATTACTCAATAAAAGACCTTCAGAATTTTACCGGTATAAAGGCACACACAATACGTATGTGGGAAAAGAGGTACAATATTGTTGAACCTAAAAGGACAAATACT
>JAOZOC010000439.1 GCA_029933495.1 Bacteroidales bacterium | reverse complement strand
TATTGTTCAGAAATTTGCCTTTGGCGACTACTGGACAGGATGGCCTTTCGGTGGCGACTGGACTGACAACAAAACAATAGTTGCTTTCCTGTTCTGGGCAATTGCCGGGTTTGCACTCCATAAAAACCGGCAAAACAGACTATGGCCAATTATTGCATCAATTGTATTACTATCTATTTACATGATTCCACATTCAATGGGAGGCTCTGAACTCGATCCGGAGACAGGTAAGGTTACTACCGGGATGAAAGAGTAGAGACTGAGAGACAATGAAGTGAAGGTTTATTTTATATTAACCGATTGATTATTAAATCCTCTCAGATAAATTGCAGTAATGGTCTTTTTGGTTGATCGGGCAAATTTACTCTTCATCATCCAATCGTAATACTGGGGCTCCTTTTGAAATAATTCTGAAACAGATTTCCCCTTGTGCTTTCCAAAATTAAACACCTCAACATTATCTTCATTGTAAATTATCTGACCGATAAGATCTGCGTTCCTGGTATGGGATGAAAATTCTGCCAGTGCTTCCATATCATTTTTAACAGGAGTACTTATTTTTCCGCTTTTGTCTTCATATTCTGTATCAGCATATACGTCAAGTTGCGATTTAAGAATCTCATAAGTTGCCATTGCATCAGCCTCAGCGGTATGGGCATTTTCAAGTTTCTTTTTGCAGTAAAACCGATATGCAGCAGCCAGGTTGCGTGGCTCCATCTTGTGGAATATATTCTGAACATCAATGAGCCTGCGACTTTTTATATCAAAATCGACTTCTACACGAAGAAACTCCTCAACAAGAAGGGGAAAATCAAACTTTATAGAGTTATATCCTCCAAGGTCAGAATTGTCAATAAATCTGACAAACAAAGGTGCTAACTCAGCAAATGTAGGCTCATCCTTAACATCCTCATCGCTTATACCATGAATTGCAGTAGTCACAGCTGGAATTGGGATTGTCGGGTTTACCCTCCTGGTAAGTGTCTCTGTTTCACCATCAGGATTGATTTTAATTATACTGATTTCTACAATTCTGTCATCGGCAACATTAATGCCTGTAGTTTCCAAGTCGATAAAGGCTATCGGTTTGCTAAGGTTTAATTCCATATGTAATTACTATTTATAGGAAAAAGCCATCCCGACAATTTTTTTGCAAGCTGTGAGAAAGTCCGACGATTTTCGTCAAACTCCGGAATGGCTTTTATTTTTAAATTTTTTGCGAAACCAGTAAACCAGTTTCAAAGTAAAACTACTTTTTATTTATAGGAGAACCTGCCTTATTACTTGATTTAACAGGTATTGAAGTAGCTGGTTTAGCAACTACTTTCCCTTTTATTCTTAAAGTAATTGGTGAAGTTTTTGCATCTGAATAAACACGAATCGTTTTATTTATTATTCCTACCCTTTTGGTGTCATACTTAACCTTAATAGATTCAGATTGACCGGGTAATACAGGCTGCTTTGGCCATGCTGGAATAGTGCAACCTCAACTGGACCTCACATTGGAAAGAATCAAAGGTTCTTTTCCTGTATTTGTAAATTTAAACTCACAATTACCATCGGCATATTGCTCAATGGTTCCATAATCGTGAACCAACTTATCAAATGTTGCAATTGGTGCATTTGGGTTATTAGCCTGAGAGTTTTGTGCCTGCTCATTTGCTGCTCTCTTTTTTTCCAACTTTTGTTTTTCCAGCTTTTGTTGCTCAGCGGTCTTCTTTTTCTCTATACTTTGCTGCTCAACAGACTTAGCCGGCACTTTTTTTTCGCTACTTGAAACCTGTGCGCTTAAAGAGAAAGAAACAAAAGCAACAACTGCTAATGCTAAAATTAATTTTCTCATAATTTTCCTTTATTTAAATTAATAATGGCCAAAAATACAGTAATTTATTTTAATAGCTTATATCTGTTAACAAATATTTACAAATGTAAATAAACTGTAAATACTATACCTCGTTAGCACACCAATTCATAAAATCCATTCGCATATTATTATTAATTCCGCTACTGAGTAGTAATATAAATTATACTTTTCGGGAAGTATCAAAGTTTTCAAGATAGTTGGCAACTCTTTGCAAAAACATTCCTCCAAGAGAACCATCTACTATTCTGTGGTCAAATGCCAGCGAAAGTATCATTACCGGTCTGATGCCTATCATATCACCCTGAGGTGTTTCAACGACAACTGCCTTTTTCTTAATTATTCCTATTCCAAGTATGGCCACCTGCGGCTGATTGATAATAGGTGCTCCGGTCAGATTCCCAAACTGTCCAAAGTTCGTTACAGTAAATGTTCCCCCCTGTATCTCATCGGGGTTAAGTTTATTCGCCCTGGCACGATTAGCAAGGTCATTAACATCTTTTGTAATACCAAGAAGGCTTTTTTGATCAGCATTTTTGATGACTGGAACGATTAAATTTCCGTCAGGAAGAGCTGTTGCCATTCCTATATTAATATTTTTCCTCTTGATCATTGTATAGCCGTCAACCGAAGCATTCACCAATGGAAAATCTTTCAGGGCTTTTGCAACAGCCTCAATGAACAGTGGTGTGAAGGTGAGTTTTTCTCCTTCCCGTTTCAGGAATTCATCTTTTACTTCATTACGCCAGTTTACGACAGCACTCATATCAACCTCATGGAACATGGTTACGTGTGGCGAGACCTGCTTCGACATTACCATATGGTCAGCAATGAGCCTGCGCATTCTGTCCATCTCAATCAACTCATCTCCAGCTCCTGAAGTAACCTTTGGTGGCTCGATAGTTCTTGAATCAGGTTTGACAATTTGTACTTTTCCGGCTTTTTTATCTTCAATATATTGCAAAATATCCCTCTTTGTCACACGGCCTTCTTTTCCCGAGCCTTCTATATTATCAAGTTCGGCGGGAGTAATATTTTCCTGCTTTGCAATACTTTTTACTAGTGGGGAATAAAATCTGGAGGATGATTTATAATCAAATGATTCATGTGCTTCAACCGGGCTTGCAACTTCTGCAACTTCATTTTTGACAACAGCCGTAGCCGCTATCTCCTCAGTATCAACAACAGGTTTATCAACACTATCAGCTCCCGCCACCTCAAGTAAGGCAATAACAGTACCTACAGGAACAACCTCTCCCTCCTGATAGTTTATTTTCTTCAAAACACCTTCAACCGGTGAGGGAATTTCAGAATCAACCTTATCAGTTGCAATTTCAATAATGGCATCATCTTCGACGACTGCGTCTCCTTCCTGCTTTAACCATTTCGTAATTGTTGCTTCAATAATGCCCTCACCCAGTTTGGGCATAACTATTTCAAATGTTGCCATCTTGTTTTCAATATTTTAATAATAATTGCAATTTACAGTGATAAACAATGTAACGGGGGAATTGTTTGCAAAGATATTAAGAAATTTCTTAATGACCGGTAAGGCTTAAGACCTTGCAGGTTTTGTTGTAGTAATCCATTACCTCCCCAAATCTCTAAAGCCTTTCCAGATAATATTAAGATCGTTTACAATT
>JAOZOC010000037.1:10976-13206 GCA_029933495.1 Bacteroidales bacterium | reverse complement strand
TGGGATGTTAAAACTTCCCGCCCGAATGATGAGAAGTTGGAGGAATTGGGGCTGGGGTTTTTAACATAGAGTTTACCGTCTAACTGCTCTCTCTGGATTACAAATCCCAGGGTATTTACTTTCGAATTACCACATTGTTATAACTACTTTAACTACAGAAAATTAATACCAGCATTTTACTCTTCCGATTACTTGGACTCAACGGATGAGTGAATCTCTACCCTTCCAATATACTAGTTAAATCAATATTTTAATAAAAATAGTACAATTTTGCATTTCAAATGCAAAATTGTACTATTTTTGCTTTATGATTAAAAGACAAATAGCTACTAAGCTACTTCAACTTTCAAAAAAGTTCAGAGTAGTAACCATTACAGGCCCACGGCAATCGGGGAAAACGACCCTTGCAAAAGCAGTATTTGGTGAATACGATTACGTCTCACTTGAAAATATAGACACAAGATTATTGGCACAAGAAGATCCAAGAGGATTTCTACAAAGTCATCCGGGAAAGTGCATAATTGACGAGATTCAACTTGTTCCTGAATTACTTTCCTACATTCAGACTATTGTTGATAAAGAAAATGTCAAAGGCAGATTTATTCTTACAGGTTCACAAAACCTTCTAATGTTGGAAAAAATAACTCAATCACTTGCAGGTAGAACCGCCTTGATTAAATTATTACCATTAAGCCAATTAGAAATAAGTGAATTGCCGGCCATTAATCTCACTGACTACGAAGAAATAATTTATCAAGGGTTTTATCCTGCAATATATGCTGATGAAATTTCCCCGGAAGATTTTTATCCTGCTTACACTGAAACATATATTCAAAGAGATGTCAGACAAATTCAAAATGTAAGAAATTTAACTCAATTCACATCTTTTATAAAGTTGTGTGCAGGACGCACGGGGCAAATTCTTGATTACTCTTCTTTGGCAACCGATGCTGGCATTAGTGTAAATACAGTCAAAGAATGGATTTCAGTTCTCGAAGCAAGCTACATCATTTTTTTGTTGCAACCTTACTATAAAAATTTTAGCAAGCGATTAATAAAAGCACCAAAATTATATTTCTACGACACCGGGTTAGCTTCATATTTACTAAATATCAGGGATAAAACACAATTAAGTACACATTATCTTAAGGGAAGTCTTTTTGAAAACTTTATCATTCTTGAATTGCTAAAACACCGTTTTAACCAAGGTTTGCAATCAGATATCTATTTTTGGCGCGACAATAAGAAAAATGAAATTGACTGTATTGTTGATAATGTTGAGCCAGTCGCAATTGAAATTAAATCAGGCAAAACATTTACAAAGGATTTCTTAAAAATGCGAAAGTATTGGCAAAATATATCAGCTATTGAAAATAACGATTTCTCACTGGTTTATGGAGGAGAGGAGTCACTTAATTTCCAGGAAACAAATGTTTACAGTTGGAAAGATTTAAATTCTCTGTTTGCAAAATTGAAAAACCTTGCTGTTCAGAATTCCCACTTGAATGATTGAGAATTTAGTCATTTATTTAGAAATTTGTAATACACCCAATAAGTAGTTTGCTCCTATTGATTACCTTTGCAAAATCATGGGAGGAACAAAGCGAAGCAATATTAATATTGGGTTACAGGTAAAAGTAGTACTCAAGCAAGACCAGCGTTCAGGACGATTGACTGATGGTGTTGTCAAAAACATACTAACCAAAGCATCTGTTCACCCTCATGGCATTAAGGTCAGGCTCGAAAACGGATTGGTTGGACGTGTTAAAGAAATTATCGAAGATGGAGATTAGCAGAGACACATGGCCATGTGTCTCTGCTAATTTCTATCAACTATCTTCATCGCTGCCCTGATACCATCAGCAGCACTCGACATAATTCCGCCTGCATAACCGCTTCCTTCACCGATAATGAACAGGTTGGAGAAACTTTCTGTCAGCCCGTTTTCGCTCCTAATAACCTGGATGGGTGATGAGGTTTTACTTTCCAGTCCCAGTAAGATCCCCTGATCGTATCCTTTGAGTTTATTGCTAAAATCCAGTAATCCCTTTTGCATTGAGCGTGTGACTGTAGGTGGCAGCATTTCCCAAAGAGGGGCAGGCATAAGACCAAGCGGATAGCTTGATTTCACAGAATCAACAGTTAGCTTTTGCGAGATAAAATCCTTAATGGTACAGAAAGGAGCCGCATAACTCTGCGCAAATTCATAGAAAGAAGATTCCAGCTTTTA
>JAOZOC010000037.1:0-10966 GCA_029933495.1 Bacteroidales bacterium | reverse complement strand
CTTTTCGAGTTCTTCCAAAGCTTCAAGAGGTGAAACAATTCGTCCGGCAAGCTGATCAGGATGAAGCCCGGCCACGCAGGCAGCATTTGCAAACTCGCCATTACGATGATAACGACTCATCCCGTTGACAATATTGACATGTTTATAAGCCGTAGCCGGAACAACCATTCCGCCGGGACACATACAAAACGTATATACAGGGTGTTTGCCATCTGCAGGAGTTGTCAGCCTGTATTCAGCAGCTTTTACACCGGGAAGTGAGCCAATGCCCCATTGTGCCTGATTGATAATCTCCTGTTTATGTTCGGCCCGGCTGCCAATAGCAAAATTTTTCGTCCGGAAAGGAACCTCTTTATCCATCAGCATGCGGTAAGTTTCATAAGCTGAATGACCGGGAGCTATTAAAAAGTAATCTCCTGACAAATCTCCGCCTGAAGTAACAGCTTCAATAACCCTACCATTTTTGATATTTAAGTCGGTTAACAGGGTTTCAAAAAGCAGGATTCCACCCAGCTTCTTGAATTCATAGCGTAGGTTTTTAACAATTTTCTTAAGGTTATCTGTTCCCAGATGAGGGTGAGCCATATAGGCAATCTCGGCAGGACCTCCGGCAGCAATATAACTTGATAGAATAAACTCCTTTTCTTTGGAAACACGTTTTGATCTGGTAGTGAGCTTCCCATCCGAAAAGGTTCCGGCACCACCTTCACCGAAAGCGTAATTGCCAAGGGAATTAAATAAACCGTCTTTTTCAAATTTTGTAATCCCTTCTGCTCTTTTATCCACATCAGAGCCCCGTTCGATAATAGTAACATCAAAACCCGATTTTTGCAGGATATAAGCAGCAAAAAATCCGGCAGGACCACTCCCTGTTACTACAACACTCTTGTTTCTTTTCTTATAGCTAATTGGCATAGCATCTTGGTGCAGAGGCAACTCTCCCTTAATATATTCAGAGCTTATGCCAATTTTAAGTCTCCAATGTATCTTTTTCTTTTTCCTGGCATCAAGACTTTTGTTGATCACCTGGTAGGAGAACTCACTAATTCGAAGTGCTTTTGAAATGGTTTGTTTCAGTTGATCTTCATTATAAGCTGTTGGAAGGTTAATTTCTATTTCCTTGTAACCCATCTATAATATATTTGAATGTTAATTTCCCTGACAAATATATTAATTTTTTATGGCACACTTAGTTAGATTCATTCACTAATTTGTATTATTTATTTTATCTAGCTGATTTGTATATTTAATTTTTTTGTATATTTGTAAGCAACTAAATTAAATATTAATTATAAACTGCTTCACTTATGAAAAAGTATCGATTACTAACATCCGGCAAGCCAGTCTGGCTGATCTTATTGATTGTAATTTTTTTCTTCCCAACAGTAAGTTCGCAATCTGTAAATGCTTTCATTGATAAAAATAGTGATGGCGTTTCTGATGATTATTCCCATCAATCTCTGTTTCAAAACAGTGATATTTTATTTAGTGTAAAAGATACCGGAGATATAATTCACAGTATTCCAGATCCTGGCACTTATTGTCAGGGACTAACCTGGGATGGTGATTATTTGTGGTGCTCTGAAATTCTTTGGGGTAAGATCTACCAGCTTGATCCCTTAGATGGAACTGTAATAAAATCATTCACTGCTCCGGGAACTCATATAGAAGGCATGACCTGGGATGGCACATATTTATGGGCTTTGGACAATGGTGGAGGCCCATACAATTCAAATATGTTATACAAAATTGACCCTGATGATGGTGCAGTAATAAGTTCATTTGAAATAAATAATGCTGTCTGGATACATGGAATAGCCTGGGACGGGCAATATTTTTGGATGAATGATTTTGATACGAAAGAAATCTATAAAGTAGATCCTGCTACTGGTAATATCATAAGCAGTATCAATGCACCAGCAATAAAATGCATCGGGCTAACCTGGGATGGAACTCATTTATGGATAGATGATTTTGAAACTCACAAACTGTATTGCCTTGATCCTTCCAACGGCACGATCATCTATGCAGTTAACGGTCCTTATGGCAATCTACGTGATCTAGCGTGGGACGGGCAGTATTTATGGGTGATAGAACGAACATCATCAGCTGTGTATCAGATGGATGTAGGGTATGTTGTTTCAATTGATGATCAGAAATTATTGTCAGATGATATTACTCCACTATCTGTTTACCCGAATCCGGTTTTTGACAAAATGAATATCGAATTTTTACTCAGTACAGAATCAAAAGTATCAATTGAAATCTACAATCAGCATGGAGCATTGATTAACTGTGTTGCAAATAAAAACTTTTTACCGGGAAAACATGTAATGAAATGGGACAGCAACTCACAATCCAATCAAAAAATATCCAATGGGATTTACTATTGTGTTCTAAAAGACGGATCAAAAACAACAAGCAATAAGTTCATAATTATGAGATAAAAAACATAAATATTTTTTGTATATTTGCCGATATCATTATCTATATGTCATAATTTGTATCATTCAGGTTTTTGAATTACTGGATTAACTCCATCCTTATGAAAAGACTAATAATACTTACAGGAATTGTATTCTTATTTTTAGGATTACAGGCTCAGGTTGCTTCTTATAATGATATAGCTCCAGGGGGGAAAATAAAGGAGAATTCTGTTCAAAGCAAACAAGGTAATACTTTTTTGGATAAAGACCCGAATGCAAAAGTAATCCCTATACCTTCAGATGACATATTTGATTTGATTTTTGAATTTCCATGTGCAATTGGAGGTGGAGAAGCCGGAATAGAAACGGATGGGATATTTATTTACACAACCAAATGGAACGGTGACCAGTTTTATAAATATGAAATTGATGGAACATTTCTCGACACATTAATAATTTCAGGTGTCTCAAATATCCGTGACCTGGCTTATGACGGCACATATTTCTTTGGAGGCGCTGCTTCCACGACTGTTTATGAGCTTGATTTTGAAAATTCCATTTTGATAAGTTCATTTACAGCTCCTACTGATGTTCGGGCCATTGCATATAATGATAATGAAGATATTTTCTTGGCCAACAACTGGGGAAGTGATATTACAAAATTTGATAAATCCGGAAATTTGTTAGGAAGTTTCTCTGTCGGACCTGTGGGAGATAGTTACTATGGTTTTGCTTTTGATAGTTTTTGTTATCCGCAATATTTATACGGATATGCACAGGCTGGAGCAACCCAAAATGAAATTATTCAAATAGAATTACCTTCCGGTTACGAAACAGGTTTGACTTTTAACGTTGGTTCAGTTCTAACAGGTTCTGACGGTATAGCAGGCGGACTTTGTGCAGACTTTATATGCTTTGATAATATCTTAATTGGAATTTCACAAAACGAATATATTTGGGGATTAGAATTATGTTCGGCAGGTTGTTGTCCTGAAAATGATCTTGGTATTCATTCCATTATTGAGCCAGCCAGTGGTGTTGGTTATACTAACAATGAACCTGTAACAATCAAAATAGAGAACTTCGGAACAAATCCCCAGACAAATTTTATAGTTTCATTCACACACAATGGCAGCCCACCCTACTATGATACTGTTTTCGCAACCATTAATTTTGACGAAACCTTTGATTTTACATTCGATACAACTATAAATATGGCTACAGGCGAAACTCATATAATAGAGGCTTGTACGAACTTAGCAGGAGATGAGTGCACACTTAATGATTGTAAAACCAAAGTACTGTGGTCAGGACTTTTCGGCAATCTCGAAGGCTATTTAACAAATTGTGAAAGTAGTGCACCTATTGAAGGAGGAACAGTTAACATTGCAGGATATTCAAGTATCACAGGGACAGATGGATATTTCTATTTTGAATCGCTGCCTGTCGGCACTTGGGAGTTAACATTTAATGCTCCAGGTTTTTGCCCTCCTTCAGCACAGGTAATGGTAACCATTGAGGTAGGACAGACAACTTCAGCAGATATTTGCTTGTCACCAGCACAATTTGATGTTGAGCCAAACACACTTAATGTCACATTAGAGCCAAACGCAACAACAATAGAAACCATTATCCTTTCTAACCCGGGCACGTGTAATATTGATTGGAGTGCAAACCTGGAAATATTTCCTCCGTCTAATACTGATGATTTCCTTGATGCACAATTTCAGCATCCGGTAACAGGGGGTACGGGACAAACCGGCATTGAATGCGACGGAGAGTATTTTTATGTTTCCAGCACAAATGGGCAAATCTCTAAGTATGCATTAGACGGAACATTTATTGAAATCTTATCGATTAGTTTCTCTGGTAGCGACCTGGCTTTCAATGGTACATATTTTTATGGTGGAAACGGAAGCACAACTGTTTATGAAATGGATTTTTATACACAAATTCTGGTAAGTACGTTCACTGCCCCGGAAAATGTGCGGGCAATAGCGTATAACCACGATCAAGACATTTTTTATGGCTACAGCTGGGGAGGCAATATTATTGCATTTGACCCGAGTGGGGCTTTGATAGCGACTGCTCCGGTGGGGCTAAGCGGGGCTAGCTATTCGGGCTTTGCTTTTGATAACAGTAATGTAGAGGGGCCTTACCTGTGGGGCTATGGCTTGGTTGGAGCCGATCCAAATACTTTGGTACAAATCCAACTTCCTGATTTAGTCGAAACAGGTCTTATAATTAGCCTTGGCAATTTATTACCTGAACCATTATTCAATAGTGCAGGCGGACTATTTACACATCCTGATATTTTCCCAGGAACATGGACATTAGGCGGGATTGTAACTGACGAATGGATATGGGGGCTGGAACTGTCAGAGTATTATACCTGGATTTCTATCAATCCAACTTCAGGAACCATAGTACCCGGCGAAACAGAAGAAATGACAGTGAATTTTGATGCATCCAATATACTACCCTGGATTTATGAAGCTGAGATTCAATTTAGCACCTTACCTGAAACAGAGCCTCCTATTGTTGATATTACATTAGATATGGGATGTACCCCTTTCATTACCGGCCTTGAGGCTAGTACAAACTGCGTTACAGTTGAATTAAGCTGGGATATTGTTTCATCGTTTTTACCTGAAAGTTACAATGTTTACAGAGATGGGGAAATCATTGCAAATGTTCAGGATAAGTTTTACATTGATTCCCTGCTATTCCCCGAAAACACATATCAATATGAGGTCAGTGCTGTTTTTGATGACATTGGGGAAACATTTCCGTTGCCGACTGATCCTATCTATATTCCTTTACCAGAAGACCTGGAACCTCAGAATTTATCTTATACTATTCTTGATGATCTGATTAAATTATCTTGGAATTCCCCGGCAGGTTGTGTTATCCCTCAGGGATACAATATTTATCAGAATAATACATTGCTGTTTACCACAACAGATACAACAATTATCATTTCTCTGGGTTTTTATGATTATTACACTACAGCTCTTTACTATTTCGGGGAATCAGTACCATCCAATTCAATTATCATTACCGGTACTGAAGAGATAAAGAATAATTTAATTCAAATCTCCCCAAATCCTGCAAAGGATAATATTAATATTACATCACTTTTGAAAATCAAGTCAATAAAGCTAATGACAAGTACCGGTCAGGTTATTCTTGAAGAAGTAATAAATAGCAAGAATTATAAAATTAATATTTCGCACTTTGAAAGCGGTATTTATCTCATTAAGCTGGATACTAAAGAAGCTAATCTGATAAGAAAGATTATTATTGAATAACAACTTTCCTGCATCAAAGCGTTTTATAATCTATCATTTCCATAGTCAAATCAATACATTTTGTATATTTACCGCATCGGAAAAAATTCAATAATATGTACAAACAAAAATTCATCTTTATCTTATTGCTGGCTTTAAGCTATTTGACCTCTAATTTGTATGCTCAGCCAGCCAGTTCTGAGAACAATGCACAGGATGTTATCCTGCAACAATCTACACAAAGCACAATACAAAAAGGGGCATATTGTGTTCCCCAATATTCTAACGGTTGTTCGATGGGTGATGGGTTTACTGATTTTGCTGTTGAAGAAATTCAAAACTATGGCTCAGGTTGTGAAGATAATATGGGTTATGAAGGATGGAGCCAATACCTCGGTTTAGGACCGGCTTTTCTCATTCCGGGATACTCTTATGATTTTATTATGCAAACAGGTTATGACGATCAGTATGTTACAATCTGGATTGACCTTAATGACGATTTTATTCTATCGGAAGATGAAAAAATATTGATTGATTTTATAATGTCAGAAGCAGGCCAGTTTTATACTGTCTCTGTTCCTATTCCTTTGAATGCAACACCAGGTTTACATCTAATGAGAGCACGGACAAACTGGCAAAATTCATGCTCTGACCCTTGCGATGGTTATTCGTACGGGGAAGCAGAAGATTACAATGTAGTCATTGGCGAGGCTGCATTTGGTAGTCTGGATGGAACAGTAATTGAAGTTGCAGGGGGAGAACCTGTGGAAGATGCAACCATTTCACTAACCGGTGTTTATAATTATTCTATTGCCACCATCTCAGACGGATCGTACTTTTTTGAGAATATCCTGGCCGGTGATTATTCAGTAGAATGTTTTAAAGAGGGTTATAATAGTGCAGCAACTTCAGTAACAATAGAAGAAAACGTTTTATCAACAATTGACTTTCTATTAACTAAGCCTGCTATCTCTGTTGACCCATTATCTGTTTCAGTTATACTTGAACCAAATTCAACAGGAGAAGAAACCATTAATATCGAAAATACCGGCAATGGCCCGCTTAACTGGTCAGCCTCAGTATTAGTCCTGAATAACGATCAAAAAGAATTTATGGATTTGCAATTTGAATTTCCTGTTGGAGGAAGTGGAGAAGCCGGTATTGAAACAGACGGAGACTATATTTATACCACCAAATGGAATGGTGATTCTTTTTATCAATATGAGATTGACGGTACTTATATTGGCTCATTTACAATAGAGGGAGCAGCAACAATTAGAGACCTTGCTTTTGATGGAACATTTTTTTATGGTGCTGCCGCAACACCAACGGTTTACGAAATGGATTTTGAAAACAAGGTATTAGTCAGTACAATTACTGCTCCCACTGATGTAAGAGCTATAGCTTATAATGACAATGAGGAGGTTTTTTATGCTAATAACTGGAGCTTACCAGTGTTTAAGTTTGACAAAACCGGTACCGGCACAGGAGGATTTACGGTAGGGCCTGTTGGCGAAAGTTATTACGGATTTGCCTATGATAATGCTACTTTAGGCGGGCCGTATCTGTGGGGTTATGCTCAAATTGGAAACTCGGATAACGAGATCATCCAGATACAGTTACCCTCAGGAACGGAAACCGGTTTTGCTTTAGATGTGGCTTCCAAGCTTTCAGGGCAGGTTTATGGTAATGCAGGAGGATTATTCACGCATCCCAATCTTATTTTTGGAAAGTGGACACTGGGAGGTCTGGTTCAAAATGAAAGGTTCTGGGGTCTGGAACTAACAGATGCACAAACGTGGATTGGTGTATATCCCAATGGCGGATCACTTGAAGGTGGAGAAAATGAAGAAATAATCATTGTTTTTGATGCTACAGATTTACTACCCGGAATTTATGAAGCCGAAGTTCATTTCACAACTTACCCAAATGTTGGCTCTCCGGTAATTGATGTTATTGTGACAGTTGAAGGAATGTGCTATCCCTGTAACTTGCAGGCTGAATTATACTGTACTTCTATCAGCCTGCAATGGGAAATGTGTCCGGCAGGTTGTACTCCGGCAGACAGCTATAATATCTATCGAAACAGTGAAATGATAATAAATGTCCCGGAAATGAATTATACTGATTCTTTACTTTTTCCGGATTCTACTTATGGTTATGAAATTACTGCAATCTATGGAGGAGATGAATCACTTCCCACACCTCTTGAGGAGGTATATGTAGCTATTCCGGATGGTCTTGAACCATTAAACCTGGATTTCACAACCTCCGGAGATGAAATTACTCTGTTTTGGAACTCCCCGACAGCATGTATTGAGCCTATGGGCTATAACCTCTATCGCGATAATACTCTACTAAATACAAGTTTAATTACTGACACTACAATTACCGTATCCATTGGGAATTATTCATTTTTTGTAACAGCAGTTTATTATTTCGACGAATCGGATCAGTCCAATTCAATTATCATTACCGGATCAACAGAAACAAGGAACAATATAATTCATATCTTCCCAAATCCTGCAAAAAGCTTTATTAATATCACATCACTAAAAAAGATCAAGACAATAAAGCTACTGTCAAATACAGGTCAGGTTATTCTTGAAAATGAAGTAAATTCTAAGCAATATAAAATTGACATCTCGTCATATGATAGTGGTATCTATTTTGTTAAGCTTGAAACTGAAGAAGCTAACTTGATAAAGAAGATTATTATTGAATAGGATAGATCCCTAATCAGGACAGCCCTTTTGAAATCTTGCTATCAGAGCCTTTCTTTTTAAGCAGGAACACAATCATATTGAAAAAGAAATTACGCAATGGGCCGGCTTTTATCAGGATGTTTAAAATTTTATGTTGTATCCTGTTGTATTTCAATATTTTTTGCATTGGTTCGGAGACATAGCTTCCGTCAATAATGCTTTTTGCCACCTCTTCACCCGAAACCAACGCCTGATAAATACCTTCCCCCGTAAACCCGCATGCCAGTCCTGCTGCTTCACCAATCAGAAAAATGTTGTTAAATTTGTAACCCCGGTAGTCATAACTAATAGGGAAACTTTCATACTTTGCGTTGGATATGTCAAAATTATTCTCTTTCAGCCATTTGTGAAAATTGACTTTCAGCTTTTTGGGAGACATAATTTCAGGATTACAGGCACATCCAACCGATAGGCTTTCTTTATGAGGGAAAATCCAGACATACCAAGAATGAAAATATTTTGAGTTAAGCCCCATTTCAAATCTCACCTCATCTTTCCATGGAATCCTGTACTGAAAAGTAACCAGTCTCTTCTTAACCGGCAACTTCAAATACCGGCGCACAATAGATGATACCCCGTCAGCACCAACAAGATATTTATAGCTGTATTCATCTGAAAAATTTACAGTAATCTTATTCTCTTCAACCGACGTAACTTTGGCATCTGTCATCAAATCCACATTAGTATTTTTTAGTTTATCGGCCTGCCACTGCCCAAACTCCCTTCGGTCGATTGCATAAAGTACAATCAACCCTTCTTTTTCGTTAACAGATGTGTATTTTGGAGATTTAATTGTTGTTCGCTGAATCTTATGCTCAAACAAATGGTCAGGAATATCCATCAAATCCAAATCCTTTTTTGTCAGGCCTCCGGCACAAATCTTAGGGCCAACTTCCGGCTTTCTTTCCAATAAAAGAATTTTTAATTTCGGATCATTATTTGTTAAAACCTCAACACATCTCAAACCTGCAGGTCCCGCCCCAACAATTATAATATCATATTCTTTCACTTCTCATTAAAATTTCAGGCAAAGATATTATTTTAAACATAATGAACAGGCACTCTCAAATAATTATACCATTTCTATTGGAGAAATAAATTAAACGACTACTTTTGTTAGTGTTTTATTTACACTAAATGATATCACCAATTAAAATATATAAAAATGACTAAATACTTAATAACTCTGTTGATTTTACTCAGCTATGGAATATCTGATGCCCAGCAAAATGATTCTCCACAATGGGAGTCATTGGTTAAAGGAAAGAATCTCAAAGGCTGGGAGCAAAAGGGCGGCAAAGCCAAATACAGACAACAGGGCGACACAATTATAGGTCAGACAGTTACCAATACAACAAACAGTTTTCTCTGTACTAAAAAAGTCTTTTCCGATTTCATACTTGAATTTGATATGAGATATAAAGACATCAACAACCTTTTTAATTCCGGTGTTCAGATAAGAAGCAACAGCATTCCCGAATATCAGAACGGAAGAGTACATGGATATCAGGTTGAGATTGACCCGTCGGACCGTGCATGGTCAGGTGGCATTTACGATGAGGGCAGAAGGGGCTGGCTGAATAACTTAGTGCACGACATTCGCGCCCGCAAAGCCATTAAACTTGATGACTGGAACCATTTTCGCGTTGAGGCTATTGGAAGTTCGATACGAACCTGGATTAACGGAGTACCTTGTGCAAATCTTGTGGATGATATGACAGCAGAAGGATTTATAGGTTTACAGGTGCACGCTGTTTACAAACCGGAAGATGTGGGAAAAGAAATAATGTGGCGCAATATCAGAATTGTCACAAAAGACCCTGAAGAATTCCGCTCCGAAACCACAGCACGTGAAATATGCACAATACCCAACCAACTTAGCAAGGATGATATCAAAGATGGCTGGCAATTGCTGTTTGACGGTGAAACTACAAACGGCTGGCGGGGTGCACATAAGGAAAGTTTTCCCGACAGAGGATGGCACATCGAAGACGGTGAACTGATTGTTGAAGCTGCCGATGGGGCTGAATCCGGTAACGGTGGCGATATTGTTACACTTGAGGAATTTGATAATTTTGAATTTGAGCTGGATTTTAAAATCACGAAAGGAGCAAACAGCGGTATTAAATATTTCGTAACTGAAACATATAATCCTGAGGGTTCAGCAATCGGACTTGAATACCAGATTCTGGATGACAAAAACCATCCAGATGCTAAACTTGGTGTAAAGGGAAACCGGACTGTGGCATCGTTGTATGACCTGATTCCTTCAAAAGCTGATAAAAAATTCTATCCCGATAACTGGAATCACGTACGAATCATTTCAAAAGGCAATCACGTTGAACATTGGCTGAACGGTGAAAAAGTGGTTGAATATGAGCGAAACAATCAGATGTTTGATGCACTTGTGGCTTACAGTAAATATAAAGATTATGAAGGCTTCGGCAACTGGGCAAAAGGCCATATACTGCTTCAGGATCACGGT
>JAOZOC010000036.1 GCA_029933495.1 Bacteroidales bacterium | reverse complement strand
CTTTATATTTCAACACTGTCCCCAACAATGATTCACTTGCTCCTGTAATTGATTTCCTGAAACAGGATATTATCCATATGATTGAGACATTCAGGTGGAAGAATGAATAGTTTTAAAGTATTATAAACTTTTTTGAGAATTTCTTTTTCCCGGTTTTTACGACGAGGTAATAAACCCCGGCAGGCAAATCGCCCTTGTTCCATTTTATGGTTGTTTTAAGTGAAGCATTTTGTCCAGGTTTTATTTCATTAACTTTAACTCCCTGAGCATTAAAAATAATAACGATACCGGCATCTGTTTCTGGAATACTAATAACTGATGTGCCTGTGACAGGGTTAGGATATACGCTTATTTCGTCAGGAACTGTTTTTTGTTCGCTTATTCCGGTATAATAATCATTACTAACATAAACACCGTTATCGGTACAGCAGAAAATAATGGCATCTGAGACCCATTCAAACTGCGTTGCAAAGGAATTTATATTCAGGTTTGGCAAGCCTTCGTTCAAAAATGTCAGGTACAAAGGATTTGCATTGAACACACCCACTGCAACACCCTCTTCGGAGCCGGTGGCACCATGCCACCCTAGAAACAGGTTTCCTGCATTATCAAATCTGCCTGCATTCAGGTTCTGGGTTTGGTATTTCAGTTCCCAGTCAAGGGAATTGCCAACATAAAGACCGTTGTTTACACTATTTCCGGCACAAATACCAATAGGGATATTATTAAATCCGTAAAACACTTTTGAAATCATAAAAGGGCTGCTCATTTGTTGCCAGGTAACTCCGGTATTAATTGAGTTATATACATTATCTGTACTGTCTTCGGTTGCAACTGCAATTTGATTTTGCGGATTACCCGGATAAATATGGTTGGAGATCGAAATACAAGATTTTCCATCGAAAAATGGAACATTTGTCCAGGAAAGTCCATCTTGCGAAACAAGTAATCCATCACCAGTGCCGGCAAAAAAATAATCATTGTGCTCAATAAATTTACCATTCATGCAATAATAAACAACATCAAATTGACAATTAATCAAATCAAAGGTATAAATCCCGTCAGAATAACTGTTACCTCCTGTAATGACAAGTAAAGTATTGGCATTCAAAACACATATATCTTTAACCTGAAAAGAAAAATACTGATAATCACCCAAATAATCCACATAGTAAAATCCAGTGTCAGTCAGTATTACAGCTTCCGTCTCTACTATGGAGAAGAATATGATTTTGTTAGCTTTAATACCCCCAGGGCCATAAGGATACCACTCATTTGCAAAGCCTGATTGCAGAATCAGCAAACTTGCGAAAAGTAATAATAATTTTTTCATAGTTTAAGGTTTTTAAATTTGACGCCCCAAAATACAATATTCTGAAACAAAATGCAAATTATTTTTTGTTATTTTGACCTCAGGTTTTACATTATATTTTATAAAGTGCCATAAGCAACCAAACAAAGTTAATAGTTGTCATAAATCTGTATCAAAAATAACAATTATGAAAAAATTTACATTTACTGTAGTATTAGCATTATTAATAGTCTCTGTTTTTGCACAACAGATGAAGTATTCCAAAGTTAAAATCTATGCTGATGAGCAGGGCCTGGCACAACTTGCCAATGATGGAATTGATGTTACCGAAGGAATCCTGAAAAGAGGAGCTTTCCTGATTACAGACCTTTCGGAGTTTGAAATAGACAAGATTCAGGAGAAGGGTATCAATTTTGAAATCCTGATTGATGATGTGAGCAAATTTTATGCTGACAGGAATATTGGAAAATCAACAAGTATTGCCGATTATAAAGACCCTGGTGACTGGCAGGTTCCCGAAAATTTCGAGTTTGGCTCAATGGGCGGTCATTGCACTTATGATGAGGTTGTTTACCACCTTGATAAAATGCACAATCTTTTTCCCGACCTGATCTCAGCAAAAGAATCAATTGGTCAGTCAATTGAAGGCAGAGAATTGTGGATGGTTAAAATATCTGATAATCCGGAAGTTAATGAAGAGGAGCCGGAAGTTCTTTACACGGGTTTACATCATGCACGTGAGCCGGCTAGTATGATGCAGCTCTTGTTTTATATGTATTATTTGCTTGAGAATTATGATACCGATCCTAATATGAAAGCATTGGTTGACCATACGGAAATGTACTTTGTGCCAGTTGTAAATCCTGATGGTTATGTTTATAACGAAACTACAAATCCCAATGGTGGAGGAATGTGGCGAAAAAATCGCAAGATAAATTCCGGTACAAGTTGTATGGGTGTTGACCCTAACCGGAATTATGGTTACCAGTGGGGTTATGATAATAGTGGCTCATCACCAGATCCTTGTGATGCAACTTACAGGGGTGAAGCTGCCTTCTCAGAACCAGAAGTAATTGCAATGAGAGATTTTGCAAATATTCATGAATTCAGACTTGCACTTAATTACCATACATACAGCAATCTTCTATTATACCCCTGGGGATGGACATCAGACCCAAGCCCGGATGAAGAGCTTATGAATACTTATGCGGAAATGATGACTCAGGATAGCCATTACACTTATGGAGCAAGCAGTACAACTATATACCCTACTAATGGTGATGCCAACGACTGGATGTATGGTGAGCAGACTACTAAAGGTAAAATTTTATCATTTACTCCTGAACTCGGTGGAGGTGACGATGGCTTTTATTGTTCCATTGACAGAATTATTCCTATAGCACAGGAAAATATGATTCAGGATGTTCTGTTGGCTGCCTTTGCAGGAAAGTTTTTGGTTGCAAATGACGAAACTCCAATAATTTTAAGTGAGAAGAATGGCTATATAAAGTTTGAAGCTCAGCGCCTTGGCCTTGAAGATGGTGGAACATATACCGTTTCACTGGTTCCTGTAAGTGATAATATTATTTCGGTAGGTGATCCTATGGAGTATGTGGGACTTAATATGTTTGAGATGCATAACGACTCTATTGCATACGAGCTTAATCCTTCAGTTTCAGGAGGTACAGAAGTTAAGTTTTTACTTACTGTTAATAATGGTGAATATGAAATTTCGGATACACTTACAAAAGTTTATGGTCAGGCAGTAGCTATTTTTGAAGATGACTGTAATAGTACAATAAACTGGAGTGGTGGCTGGTCAACAATAACAAGTAGCTATCATTCGCCTTCAGCATCAATAACAGATTCGCCTGGAGGTGACTATGGAAATAACGAGACAAACATTATTACTCTTAATGATGAAATAGATCTGACAACAGCAGGCTATGCACAGTTGAACTTCTGGACAAAATGGGAGATTGAAGCAGGATGGGACTATGTGCAGGTTGAAGTATCAGCAAATGGTGGAAGTACATGGATACCGATAGAAGGTAAATTTACAAAGTCGGGTAATGGGAATCAGGCAACAGGAGAGCCATTATATGACGGATTCCAGACCGATTGGGTCAATGAGGAGATCAATCTGAATGAGTATATTGGTTTAGGTATAAAGATTAGATTTAAGCTTGTTAGCGACGGCTATGTTACTGAAGACGGTTTTTATTTTGATGATGTTCAGGTAATGATTATTGATGTGAATACCGGAGTTGTTAATATTGAACAGCCTGTTATTTTATCGAACCCTGTTCCAAACCCTGCTTCATCAACTGTAAGGTTTAACTATTCAGTGAGAAACACATCCGATAACCTGACATTGTCTGTTTATAATACGATAGGTGAGAAGGTTTTTTCAACTCCTCTATCAAACAATCAACAATCAGTTTCAGCTTCTGTTGAAAACTGGATGCCGGGAATTTACTATTACAGAATAGAAGGAGGTTCCTATACTTCTGAATCAAAGAAGTTGTTGGTGAAATAATTTGGATAACCACAAGTTTTGTCAGAAAGGACAGGCCTTCAAAGGAAGAGTAAAGCCTAAAATAAACATGCAAAGAGCTTGGTGTCGAACGTGCAACAAAAATGGAAGTGGTATAAAACAGCCATGGTGAATGGCAGTCGACGGGACAACTGGTCCTGCTGTTCCCTGAAATCAGTCTATATTAACAGGGTTATTAATATTTCAACAGTTTTTTTTCGTTAGACAAATATTCAAGGCGTTCTAATCCCTGACACAACGCACTGAGTATCCTATTTTTTTATCGTAGCTAAATGCGAATATAAGGCCGTCGCTTGAATTCAGGCTGCGGGCCCAGGCTTTCTCAGGAGTGTTCATCGTAGAAGACCACCAGAAACCATATTCCCCAATCATGCTAAAATAACCATAAGAGTTGCGGACACCACCAGGAAGGCCTGAAAAACCATAATTGTCTGTTCCAGCTACATCACTTTCATCCCACCTCGGATGTTCAGAAGTATTACAACCTCCACCTTGCAGAGAATTTACCTGTCGACAAGATTTTAGCTCATTTCCGTGGGATGATCCGGTTCCGCCAATGAAGTTGGTTAATTCTGTCCAATCATCATTCGTTGGTGTGTGCCATCCTGCAGGGCAAAGCTCGCCGGCATTAACCGTAGCATACCAGTTATACAAAGCACCGTAGCTATCCTTCCAGCTAATATCATTATAAAACCATGCATACGCACCCGTTGTAAGATTCTGCCATGTACTGTTCGCAGTTACATTTTGTATAGGCATCCCATTTCGATATGTTGTGGTTTTTAAGTTTTCCACCATCCAGCATTGGTAACCAATTTGTACAGTATTATATATGTTACTGTCAATATCAATTATAATTGGCTCTCCAGGACATCTTAAACCATTTATGAGTGAGAACTCATAATCCATATCTGTTTGAGGATTGTCATCTATAACAGCACTACTAAAAACAGTATCGATTGTATTTGTATATCCTGTATATCGCAAATGGTCTCCAAGGTTGAACAAGAAATTATTAATATTTCGCTGAGATTTAAAACTGCTTACACTCCCCTTATTACCAGAGTAGACTATTTTACATTTTTCATCAGTAATTGTTTGGCTGTCTGCATTTAACAACTTTATTGTTTGGCTTGCTCGTTTCCCGGTAATGGTAAGTAAATAATATTTACTATTGCCGGAATAAAAAGTAAAGGAATGGTTGCCCTGGTTTAATATGTTTTCATATTGCACCTGTATTATACCTAATAAATCCCTGATAGTAATTTTAATATCATCCCTTTTCGGCAAATATAAATTAACTTCTGTTTTTTTTAAAAAAGGATTTGGATAATTCTGTGAAACATAGAAAGCATTTTCTTCAATAGGTCCATTATCCCCGACACCTGTTACATAATCCAATACTAATACTGTATCAGGTGTATAAAGTGTGGTATCTAGTTCTTGAGTGAGGTTTTCAATATAGATACTATCCAATGAAATGTACTGCCCGTTGTACTTTGCAGTAAAGGTTAATTCCATTGAATTTTTTTGGCTATAGGCACCAACTATAAGTCCGAATGCCAGAATTGATAGAATTGCTTTTATTTTCATGGCAATTTGTATTATTGTTTAGATATTTTTTCCTCTACTGAAGTAATTCATTGAATCACTCAATAATAACGCTACTGATCTCACCAGATAAAGTAGTTGGGTACAGCAGGACAAATGTTTTTCAAAGATAAGTTTTTTATTAATAATGAAGGGGTCTGGGGGAGACTCATAACCCATCATTATTGTTAATAACTTATGCTGCTTGATAATAGGGTCCCATAGGAGTTTATAATCAAGGCTTTCATGTAATCTTTCATGGTTGTAGTATTTTATGAATTGTTGACAAATACGGTATAATTCCTTCCCATCCATTGGCGGGTACAGATATATTTTATCGTGTTTGATTGTCCTCCGGAACCTCTCAATAAATATATTGTCAAGGCCTGATTAGGCCTGGTTATTCTCAACCCATTTAAAAGATATGGATATTTATTTTTGACTTTATATAGGGTGCTTAATTCATTATAAGTCGGGTTGAGCGGAGTCGAAACCTGACAATATGATTAATTTGTTAAACAGTCCTTTAAGCAAAAGGAATCAATAAATGTTAACACCAAATTTAAAAAAATAAAACCGGAAATTATGTTTGAATTTTAATACTATCTTTGGCATTCTTATGTTATTAATATGTGAGAATAAAATTTATGAAGAGAAGAATTATTGAAATTGCTGTTCTGATAGCTTTTGGGTTATTAATTATCTATATTGCTTCTTTAAGGGAGAACAGTCCTGGCAAAACCCTGGCAGTTATTGAGAAGATTAGTCAACCTGAGCCTAAACTTGAATTTGGAATTGTTGTAGATTCTATGATTCTGTATAAAGATAAGGTTAAAAGGAATCAGTTTCTTTCCGATATCCTTCTAAAATATGGTGTCGATTACGGAAAAATTGATCAACTTGCCAAAAGGTCTAAAGACATTTTTGATGTCAGGAAAATAAAAGCGGGAAACAATTATACTGTTTTATGCAGGAATGACAGTTCGCAGAAGGCTCTCTTTTTTATTTATGAAAGCTCTTCGACCTCTTATGTGGTTTTTGATCTTGGTGATTCCGTTCATGTTCATATTGGAGAGAAGGAGATAGAAATAAAAAGGCAGACGACTTCCGGCATTATCGAATCTTCGCTTTGGAATGCAATGGTTGCAAGCAATACCGACCCTAATCTGGCCAATGAGTTGTCGGATATTTATGCCTGGACAATTGACTTCTTTGGAATCCAAAAGGGTGATAATTACAAGGTGATTTACGAGGAACTTTATGTTGAAGGAGAACCAATAGGAATCGGTAAGATTGATGCAGCACTGTTTCATCACGCCGGAAACGATTATTATGCTTTCTGTTTTGTTCAGGACAGCGTTGGTGATTATTTTGATGAAGAGGCCAACAGCCTAAGGAAAACATTTCTTAAAGCACCATTGCACTTTAAGCGGATTAGCTCAAGGTTTTCAAACAGCCGGCTACACCCTGTTTTGAAAATTAGAAGACCGCACCATGGAGTTGATTATGCTGCTGCCGTCGGAACACCTGTTCATGCTGTTGGTGACGGAGTTGTTATTAAAGCAAAGAGAAGTGGTGGCGCAGGCAGAATGGTAAAAATTAAGCATAACGGAACTTATTCAACTGCGTATCTTCACCTTTCCAGATATGGCAAAGGTATTAAAAAGGGTGTTTATGTAAAACAGGGTCAGGTAATAGGTTATGTCGGACAATCGGGGCTTGCTACCGGGCCTCACCTCGACTTTAGATTTTACCGAAATGGAAAAGCTATTGATCCTTTAAAAGTTAAATCGCCTCCTGCAAAACCTGTTGATTCAATAAATCTTGAGAAATATAAAGGTGAGGTTGATAAGTATTTAGCTGAGTTGAATAGTATTTGAATATCTCAAAAAAATACCACAGATTTAAATCTCATAAATTATAATCTGTGGCATTTATATTAAAATAGTAGCAGGCTGTATTTACTGCATAACTTCATCCAATAATTATAAATGGAAAATAACTCCAAAATTAATTCCGATACTGCCGAAGGGCATTTTATGTTTTAACTCCTTGTGTGGCTCCGAATCAGGTGGAGGAGTTGATGATGTGGTAACTTCATCAACAAATTCCACCTCTTTTACTGAGGTCGTGAGGTCAGGCAGCATATCTTCACCATTGTACGTCAGTTCTGTATATTCAGCCTTTTTCGGAGAATAACTCATATTCACTGAATTAAGTTCAGCAAAAAACGACATTTTATCGCCAAAAGCAAACATAACTCCCACAGCAGCATTTACTCCAAACGACATCCCGCCACTGTATTTTAACTTCCCAATCATAACATCCCCGTCGTCATTATCCTCAAAATCCTGTTTCAGGGAAGCTTTGCCGATAACGAAACCAAATCTTGCGTAAGGGTTTAAACCATCAGAACCTGCGGTAACAACAAGTGCAGGAACAAAGCGCAGCATTTTCCCCGAGAAGGAATAGTCTGTTTTACCTCCGGAATAATCATATATTGCCTTGGTTTTTCCTCCCATCAGGTAAGATATGCCCAGTTCGGCACCCACATTTTTATTAAACATATACCCGAATGTTCCGCCAAAATTAAATCCCTTTCCAAAGGACATGAAAATTTGTTCCCGGGTAGTTGAGTTACTTCCTGAAGTTTCATTCATAAATCCTTCAATATCCTGAGAACTCATTGGGAAGCCAAAACCCAGATTAGCACTGACATAAGCACCCTGAGATTTTACCGATGCAGAACCAACTGTAATTAATAATGATACTAATACAATTTTTAAAATTGATAATTTTTTCATAATTAAAGATTTTTGTTAATAGTAATGCAAATATATAAATTATATTAATATGAAGTGCATAATGCAAAGAAATAGATATAAAAAAAAGACTGACCAACCGGCCAGCCTTTTTTTCTTGGTAGAAAAATTTCTAATTAACATCTCTTGTATCCCACCACATTTGCTGACCCCAGAAGTAGTCAACAATTCCACTTGTAACAGCACCAATATTAGCACTGTTCAAGTTGTACTCACTTGTTGGGTAAGGATAACGGAACGGAGGTCTGTCGTGATTTTGGTATGGAGAACCAACTGCTTCACCCATCAGGGGAACATCTGTTCTTCTGCATTCTGCCCAAACCTCTTCACCTTGTTTGAAAATAGAAATCCATTTCTGGAAATGAATTTGCTTGATATCATCACTCCAGGCAACTGTTGCATTTGCAAGATATGTATCAATATCAGCCTGTTCAATTCCATTTTCCAGCATAGAGGCTGTGATACCTGCAACGTATGCATCTTCAGCACTCATTCCACCATTGTTAAATCCTTTCTTCGCTGCTTCAGCTTTGTAGAATTCAACTTCACAATACCTCATAAAAGGGGTGAAGCCGGCAGCATTGTCACGGAAACGTGCACCAATCCTTGAAATTTTAGCCATTTCGAAAGAACCGTCAATAGCTCCTGCAGGAACTCCTATGTATTCTCCGTCATCATTTGGATGAGCATAAACAGGGAGTCTTGGGTCCGCAAGACCTTTAAGAGTATCAATAAGAGTATTACACATTCCATGATCGTCACGTGTCTGGCTGTTTTCCTGCCAGGGCTCTTTGTAAGGAGCAGCTCCGGGCCACCACAGGAATGCATTGTCATCATTACTTGACATTACAGGATACTTATCAGGATTACCAAAAACATTGCTGAAGATAGTTCCTGCTGTAGCAGCATCTACATCCGATATTCGGATAGCAATTCTTAAACGTAAAGAGTTACAGAATTTTTGCCATTTTACAACATCACCATTAAAAAGGATATCTCCTTCACCCAAATTAGAAGTCAGACTAGCCGGGTCAAAAAGATCGGCAGCTTGAGCAAGCTGGTTGATCATGCCCATATAAATGGATTGCTGATCGTCATATTTAGGATTGGTAATTTCGGTTTCTCCCATTAATGCTTCCGAATAAGGAACAGCCTTCCACATATCTGTTGTCATCTGCATCATAAAAACCTGAAAAGTCATTGCAGCAGCTTTTAGATTCGGATTACCTTCCGCATCAGCAAGCTCCATCGCTTTTTTAAGGTCGTTCATAGTCAGATACATATCTGACCAGGCACTGTTAACAACGCTTTCTCTGAATTGATATCTTGATTCGTCAATATACTGGATTTTACTTACTTGTCCACCATAGCTAAGGAAGTTATTCATTCCCATCCAGTCATCAAAAAAGGAATCGCCGCAATATCTCAGCGAATAGGCGAGAATATTGGTCGCAGGTGCTTCGGTTGGTTCGTTCGGATTGGTGTTCATCTCTTCCCAGTCCTTCGTACAAGATGCGAAAGTGAAGATTAACCCAAATACCAACAATACTTTGAGATTTAATATTTTTTTCATTTTCATAAATTTTAAAATTATCAATTAACCTTATTAAAAAACAATACTCAGTTTATAACCAAAACTACGTGTTGAAGGTAACTGGAATTGCTCCAGGCCAACTCCGCTGTTGCCTGTACCGAATCCGGTTTCAGGATCAATTTTCATTCTGTTACTCTTATCAACATAAATAAGAGCCAGATTTCTTCCAATAAAGGATAGGTTTGCTGACTGAATCCATCTAACCTCAGTAAACCATTTTTGTGGCATTTGCCAGGTTAACACAAGCTCTCTGAATTTAATGAAAGTACCGTCAATGATTGAAGGCTCCTGGAATCCCCAGTATCCTTCGTACCAATCCTGGGCACTAACAGTCGTTTCGTTTGTAACCATTGAAGTGGCATCAACTCCGCCAGCATCGGTATATTGAACATTTCCATCACCATTAATATAACCATAAACTCCTTCAGGTACAAAACCGTTTTCGCGTATACCATCATCAGTAGTAAAATTAGCAATACCTGCATAAGCACCAAACCAATCGGTTACGCTGAAAATATCACCACCAACTCTTCCGTCAAACAGAAAGCTTAAAGTAAACTCTTTATAACTTAATGTGTTTCTGAAACCCCAGTTGAAATCAGGGTTGATATTTCCAAGAACTTCAGGTTCAGCGGTGTGAACAGGAAGCCCAGTTGCGGGATTTATTAACATACGTCCATCTGATGATCTTGCATAAGCACCACCTTTTATTTGACCATAAGGTTCACCTGGGCGGGCTTCAATTGTAAGTCCTCCCCATGAGGATGAAATTTGGTATGCCTCAAGGTCGCCATATAATTCATTAACTTTATTTGTATTCTTAGCCAGATTAACAGTAGCATTCCAGTTAAGTCCATCCTTTGATTTTAGAATTTTACCATAAACCATAAGTTCTATACCATTATTCTGAATTTCACCTGCATTAATAAGCATTTGATCAAATCCTGAAGCGTTTGAAATGTCAACTCCAAGAATCTGGTCTCTTGTTACAGCATTATAGTATGTAAAGTCAATACCTAACCTGTTTTTTAAGAATTTAAGTTCTGTACCAAATTCATAACTTGTTGTTTGTTCCGGTTGGAGACTTAAAGGCGGCATTACGCGTGCATAGTGATATTGAGCTACACCGTTGAATGCATCCAGAATCGGAGTGTAAGTAAGTTTGGTTTTGTATGGGTCTGTATCATTACCAACTTTCGCCCAGCTACCTCTGATCTTACCAAATGATAAAATATTCTCGCTTATATCAAAGCTTTCGGTGAATACCCAGGATAAACCAACTGATGGGTAGAAGTATGACCAATTGTCACTTGGAAGAGTGGAACTCCAGTCGTTACGTGCTGTTACATCAAGAAACAGTGCCCGTTTGAAGCCCAAAGATGCAGTACCATATATACTATTTGTCTCTTTCTCACTTCTATACATTGAAGAAGTTGCATTACCTCTCACGTTTGCAATTGTATAAAAATCAGGAACAGTTAGTTCAGCAGCTTCCAAATACATATTCTGATTTTTGTTATTTCTGTAGTTTGCACCAACTGTGGCATTAAGAGAAAAGTCATTTGACAGGTCTTTTCCAAATATTAACATAATGTCTGCGTTGGTTTCGTTGGCATAAAGTTGTCTTTGCCAGAATTTACCACCATAACTTGACTCATTAGACCCATCAGCTACAACGTGTTTTCTGTATTCGTTATAGAAGTCAGTACCTACGCGAGCCATAATACTTAAATAATCAGTAAATCTATATGTTAGATTTACGTTTCCAAATCCTCTGTCACGTGTTCTTGAAGTGGTATTTTTATAAACTGTCCAGTATGGATTATTGTGATAACTTGTGTTCCAGTTATAGGGATTACCAAATACATTCATTTCGTCATAATTATCCCTAAGGTTGTCTATATTGACCTGGCGTCCGAACCAACCACCGATTGACTGCATAACGTTATTTTCATCATAACCACCACCTGGCAGGTTATCACTCTTATTTCTTACATAACTAAGAGATGCATTAGCAGTAAACCTTTCAGTTAGATTCATTGTTCCGTTAAAAGAAACATTGGTTCTGTTAAGGTCTGTATTTGGAACAGCCCCTTTCTGATTCATATTATTAATAGAGAGTCTCATAAAGGCTTTTTCAGAACCGCCTGTTATAGCAAGACTGTTTGAACAAGTTCTTCCTGTTGTGAAGAAGTCTCGTACATTATCAGGTTGTGAAACCCATGGTGTTTGTTGATAAATGGGTGTACCATCAGCAGCAAGTGTATAAGGGCTGTCGAACTGAGCGAGATTAAGACCGGCATCCAGTCTTGGTCCCCAACTTTCGTCCATACCATCCCAAACTCCGCCCCAGTTTCCATCATAATATGAAAAGGCTTCATTCTCGGCATACTCCTGATAACTGTTATAATCGGAACTTTGTTTGAAGTAGTATTCACTTCCCAGGTAACCCTGTCCGTATTCATTTTGATATTTAGGAATAATGTAAACATTATCCCAGGTGCAAGAGTTTGAGAATTCAACACCTATAGCTCTCTGACCTTCACCGGCTGATTTTGCTCCTTTTTTGGTAGTGATAAGAATTACACCATTGGCGCCACGACTACCATAAAGAGCAGAAGCACTAGCACCTTTCAGTACACTGACGGACTCAATGTTGTCAGGGGCAATGTCCATTGCAGAGTTACCAAAGTCAGCACCTTCCCACTGGGAAACATTTGATTCAGTATTGATTATAGGAATACCATCAACCACGAACAGGGGTTGGTTGTTACCAAAGGAGCTGTTACCACGAATAACAATACGTGAGGAAGAACCTACAGCACCTGTTGCATTAGTAATTTGAACTCCGGCTACTTTCCCCTGGAGTGCATTTACAACATTTGATTCCCGTGCTTCGGTAATTTCGTCTCCTTTAACATCCTGAACTGAATAACCCAGGGCTTTTTTCTCCCTGGAAATACCAAGAGCAGTTACAATAACTCCTTCCAGGTCTAGCATGTCGGATTGCATACTAACATCGATTGTGGTTTTGTCTCCAACCTCAACAGATATAGTTTCCATTCCCACAAACTTGAATACAAGTACATTGTACTTTGCGTCAAAAGATAATTCGTAATGCCCATCCAGGTCAGTAGTCGTACCGATTGTAGTACCTTGAACCTGTACAGTTGCTCCCGGAATCCCCAGACCATCATCGGCACCGGTAACTGTTCCTGAAACAACTTTTGTTTGAGCTTGCAACGCTTGCATTCCTACCAGAAATAAAAATGCAAGAAAAAGGGTAAACTTTCTCATAACAAAATAATTTTAGTTAGCAAATAATTTATTTA
>JAOZOC010000438.1 GCA_029933495.1 Bacteroidales bacterium | reverse complement strand
TGTGTCCGTTGGCACCTCCACGGGCCTGATTTTCTCCTGTTGAGAAATTGTATGTATAAACACCACCTGTCTGAGTTACGGCATTCGCAGAAATTACAGCTATGTGGTTTCTTGGGAAGACTGCAACATACAGGTTGCCGGAAACCGTAGTGTTTGCAAATGATATCACAGGATTACCTGTCAGGTCAACAACCTTTCCGTCATTTCTCAGGAAAGCTGCCTGTTTTCCAATGCTTGTTGCAGGTGTTGCAGCATCCACTGTTGCAGCATCACGTATATCAATGAGTACCCAGTCAACAATATTTGCTCCGGGAACAGAACCCACACTTTCGGTTCCACCATATGACCACGGTAAACCTGAAAAAGGTTGCGACAGCGGTAAAACCGAATTTATCGCCGTGTTCATATCTGTTCCGTTGTATGGCCCCTCAAGAAAAATTGTAACATCAAGGTCAATACCTCCCGTTATATTAATATTGTAATCCTCAGCCTCTCCATAATTATAGCTTGAACAGGGGTCAAAGTTTGAATCATTCCAAACCTCCCTGACACGCATTCTGGTATTACCAATTGCGGCATCAACCGGAACAGTGAAAGTAATTGTTCCTGTTTCAGGCATAGCAGCGAGCGTAACATTGCCAAGTTTTTCATCAGTTGCAAATGTTCCGTCGTGGTTATAATCTATCCATACAGATATATTATTCCCGCTTGAATAGGAACCTGCACTAAGGGTTATTGTATGTGATGAGCCCTGGGCAAGATTGGTTGATAAAGTGCTGTAATAATAGTAGTATGGAGATGATAATGCTCCGGTAGAGTTATTTATGTCACCAAGCTGAACGAGTGAAATATAATCGCCATAACCTGTACCTGTTGAATATGTCGGGACACAGTAACTTATAGAAACTTCTATATAATCGTTTTTTGTCTCCGTGTCATTCCCCAATGAATTTGAAACATATAGAGAAGCTGTATAAAAACCGACGGCATCAAACTGAACATGCGGATTTGTTGAATTTGCATTAGTGCCGTCAACAAAAACGGCATTTCCGGGGCCTGTAAATGTCCATTGCCAATAAGTTGGAGTATTGGTGGAAAGGTCAGAAAAGACAACAGTCTGATTTATCCCGGCTATTGTTGGCGTTGCTTCAAAATCGGCAACAGGTGGTGCAGCAGCCGAATAAAGGTCAGATTCCCAAAGTCCCCTTCCGAATGTTCCGGCACGGATTTTACTGTTTGCAGGTGTTGAAGAATTATAATAAATCTCGACTTCATCAACTACAACATTTGGCAATCCTGTGCTGAACAGTTGCCAGTTAGATGCTCCTATTTTCACGTAAACCCCTGCATCTGTACCTGCATATAATTCATTTTGAGTTGTATTCAACTTATTCTGAATAACGCAATTTACAGGAATGGCAGGTAAACCGGAAGATATATTTGTCCAGGAAGAACCGCCGTTGGTACTTTGATAAACACCATAAGAGTTAAACTGTCCGAATGAGACCCAGATTGTATTCGGATCATTATTTTTAACTGATATCCAGGTTATTGATAACGAACCGGTCGGCAAAGAACCTGTGATATCTGTCCATGTTGAACCGCCGTTGGTTGTACGATATAAAGTATAAGAAGTAGCTGTATAGATATAATTTGAATTTGAAGGGGCAACTGCAACCGAACGCAATGTGCTTCCGCCCCAGTTGCTTATTTTTGTCCAGGAGGATCCCTGATTTGTTGATTTAAAAATATCCTGATACCCTACAAAAAGAGTATTATGATTATTCGGGTCAATAACATAAGGAGTTACCCAAGCAGCACTACCCGACAGGCCTCCTGTAATATCAGTTGATGAGCCCCAGTGATTTGTTGTACGCCTAATAGCTCCATAATAATATTCTCCGTATTGTATATTTGCATTTGTGAAATCAATTGCACAATCCATTCCGTCTCCACCGAGAACATCGTCCCAGGTTGATCCTGTAACGTTCTTTGTTCCGTTATCCTGCAAACCGCAAACCACATCGGTGTTCACAGTTTGAGCAACACCAATTCTGTACATCTGACTTACTACAAGTCCGCTGCCAAGATGAGACCAGGATGAACCGGCGTTGGATGTTTTATAAAGTCCTCCGTCATTACACTCAAAAAGAGTTGAAGTCCCGTTCTGATATGCAAGAAAGTGTTTATCGGCATGAACATTCGTAGCCGAGCCGCCGCAAGTACCTGACCAATGATTGCTGATACTCCAGGATGTTCCCCCGTTTGAGGATTTCCAGGTGTTGACTCCCCCGACAAAAACAATATTGGCATTATTCGGGTCGGAAGCAATACACAGGTCGTACCATCCCTGGCCTCCCGAATCACCACCGCTGCAATCCCAGCCAAGAAGATTCACACCGGGAGAATAAACAACAGAAAAAGAACTGCCGGAGTTTGTTGATTTATAAATTGCACCAAAACCATTTGATGAATTTGCCATTACAGCATATACTACGTTTGGATTATTGGCTGAAACGGCAAGTTGAGTTCTGTTTAGCGATGTGCTCAATACTTGTGTCCAGGAGGAACCTCCGTTGATTGAACGATAAATATCACCATACATATTCGATCCGTAAATATAGCTGCTGTTACCAGGTTTAAACTCAATATCAATAAACTCAGTACCGTACAAATTTGACCAGGTTGACCCTCCGTTTGTGGTTTTATACACACCCACAGAAGTTGCTGCATATAAAACATTATTGTTTGACGGGTCCAATAACAAACGGCTTATCCTTCTCTGCTGACTTGCCGTAAAAGAGAGGCCTGTGGTTGACCAGGTGTTACCTCCGTCAGTTGATTTTAAGACTCCTACACTTTTTGTATCATAATGATCCCTGTCACCGGTAGCAATATAAATAATGTCGGAAGCGGGAGTTGCACCGGCAATAACAGCAATATCACTAACTCCGATAGAAGCATTTGCATCTCCTATTGGAGCCCATGAAGAACCGCCATTAGTTGACTTCCAGATTCCACCGGCAGGTGCACCTACATAAATTGTGTTATTATCTCCCGGACGAAAAGCTACGCAATTTAGCCGTCCGAGACCTGCATAACCACCGGAAGTAGATGAAGGCCCTATGCTTGACCAGTTTCCGGACGGGCTTTTGGCTCCCGGGTATTTTTTTAAATATTTTTGAAACTCCTCCCAGGCAGTTGTTCTTGGAAACGCTCCTGTTTGAGGATCAACACGTGTTTCCCAGTACCACTCCCATCGTTTGAACTGTTTCCAGCCTCCGGCTTTAATCTTTTCGCCGTTAACATAATAATATCCATCCTGAATATCATACGGTTCCCAATAGTCATTAAAAGCCTGCTGGATTTCGTAAAATGTAAGGTTTCCTTTTTCAACTTTGTCCTGCGGAAGACTATTCATCCACGGCTGTGCAAATAATGCTATCGGGATTAATACCCACATTAAAAATAATACTTTTTTCATAGTTTTTCGTTTTGTGATGAATAAAAA
>JAOZOC010000437.1 GCA_029933495.1 Bacteroidales bacterium | reverse complement strand
TGATAAAATTGGTGTAAAATTAAACAACTATATAAAATCAATCGGAAGACAAAGTAAATAACTCACGCAGTACAAACGACCGAAGGGCGTCCGTAGGATGACAGCGCAGCAAATTACGCGCGCAGCGCAAATGACAGCGCAGCAAATGATGTACACAGTGCAAATGACAATTAATGACAATAAAGAATACTAAATTAATAATAAACATTAATAAAAACAAATATCATGGCTTACAATTTAAGAAACAGGAGTTTTGTGAAGCTTCTTGACTTCACTCCCAAAGAGATAAAATTTTTACTCGAACTGTCATCTGACCTGAAAAAGGCAAAGTATGCAGGAACCGAGCAGCAAAAATTAAAAGGTAAAAATATTGCTTTGATCTTTGAGAAATCATCAACCCGGACACGTTGTGCTTTTGAGGTTGCAGCGTATGATCAGGGCGCAAAGGTTACTTACCTTGGACCTTCAGGCTCACAAATCGGGCAAAAGGAGACTATGAAAGATACTGCCCGCGTTCTGGGTCGTATGTACGATGGTATTGAGTATCGTGGATTCGGACAGCCGATTGTTGAAGAGCTTGCCGAATATGCAGGCGTCCCTGTCTGGAACGGACTTACAACAGAGTTTCACCCCACACAGATTCTCGCCGACTTCCTGACTATGATGGAGCATTCTGACAAACCTCTCCAGCAAGTCTCATTTGCCTATATGGGTGATGCACGTAACAATATGGGTAACTCCCTGATGGTCGGTGCTGCCAAGATGGGAATGGACTTCAGGGCTGTAGCTCCAAAGGCCGGACAACCGGATAAGGAACTTGTTGATCAGTGTCTTGAAATAGCAAAGGAGACCGGAGCTAAGATAACTATTACCGATAGTGTTGAAGAAGGTGTTAAAGGTGTTGACTTTCTTTATACCGATGTCTGGCTTTCAATGGGTGAAGATCCGTCGTTATGGAAAAACAGGATCAAGGAGATGTTGCCCTACCAGGTTAACAGTGAACTTCTTGCAAAAACAGGAAATCCTAAAGTGAAATTCCTGCACTGTCTTCCTGCTTTCCACAACCGCGATACAAAAGTGGGAGAGGAGATATATCAAAAGTATGGAATTGATGCAATGGAAGTTACCGAAGAGGTATTTGAGTCGGAAGCATCAATAGTCTTTGATGAAGCTGAAAACAGACTGCATACCATTAAAGCTGTTATGGTTGCTACTTTGGGTGCTTAGCGGTCGGTACGTAAACATATTTAGCCGGCAGTCAATATAACTATTTGTTTGTTGAACCCTGTTGGGATTCTGGCTTGCTTTCTTTTTCCCCCTATATTGCACTGGGTTATTCACGTTAATCAGCCTACGGCTGATTGGTTGATGGGTGGTGATTCGACCTTTCAGGTTTTCCTGCGCACAGGCTTTGGTTCAACCTGAAAGGTCTTGTACTCATTTATTTCTCCTTAACAAAATAGGCGACTTTTTCAAGCGATGTGATCATGTCATACTCTTCAAGATAGACATCATCGGGAACGCTGAGTGGTTTTGGAGTATAATTCAGGATACCTTTAATGCCGGCATTTACAAGTTTATTGGCTATTTCGGGAGCAACAAGCGGAGGAGTGGTGATAATGCCGATCTTAATATTTTCATTTTGTATTATTTCTTCAAGTTTGTCAAGATGATAGCAATAGACATCCGCATAGGTTTTATCAATCTTCTCAGGATTAATATCGAAAGCAGCTACAATTTTCAGCTTTGACCGTTTTTCGTAAAGATAGTGAATGAACCCTTTGCCGATGTTTCCCATCCCTATAACGGCAATTTTCTGGCCCTGATCTGTATCAAGTATCACTCCTATTAGGTGCACGAGTTCTTTTATGTCGTATCCTTTTCTAAGAGTCCCTGAATAACCTATAAGCATTATATCTCTTCTCACCTGCACAGATGTTATATGAAGTAAATTAGCTATTTCGTGAGAAAAAATATGCTCTTTTCCTTTGGCTAACTGATTATTCAGACTTCTTCTGTACTGGCTTAATCTCTCAACTGTCTTATCAGGTAATGTTTCCATCTTATAGTTGTGTTAATCAATTAACAGGCAAAAGTAAAAAATAATTCTACTAATGAAAGAAAATATTGTTATTTTTTTAACAATAGAAAAGGATGTATCCGAAAGGGCTTTATAATCAGGAAGGTACAGGTGAGAAAATATTTGGTGGATAATCGACTTTAGTTAGAAACAGACCCTGAGCTGGTACAGAATATCCGGCATTGGAGCGGTTTTTACTTTCAATAATATTTTTAAACTCTTCAATTGTTTTTTTATCTCTTCCCACATCAAGCAATGTCCCCACAATAGCACGGACCATATTTCTTAGAAACCTGTCTGCCGTTATGTTAAAAATGAGCAGATGACCTTTTTTCCCCCAATATGCCTGCAAAATTTTACAGTTATTGGTTTTTACCTGTGTGTGCAACTTTGAAAATGAAGTGAAGTCGGTAAACTCAAAAAGGATTTGTGCCGCTTCGTTCATTTTATCAATGTTCAGATTATCGTGAACATAATAAGAGAAGTCTTTATAAAAAGGATCTTTTCTTCGTGAAACAATATATTTGTAACTTCTTGATACAGCGTCAAATCTGGCGTGAGCATCCGAATCAACCGGAATGAATTTGAAAATGGAAATGTCTTTCGGCAGAAAATGATTCAGTCTTTTAGTAATATCTTCCGTTTTATCCGAAATATTTTTATCCAGATCGAAATGAGCAAAAAATTCTTTTGCATGAACTCCCGTATCGGTTCTGCCGCATCCCACAATGTTTATTTCCTGTTGCAAAATCGTACTTATTGCCTCATCTATGGTCTGTTGTACCGAAAGTGCATTGGGCTGAATCTGCCAGCCACTGTAATTCGCACCGTTATAGGCAAGGTTGAGGAAATATCTGTATTTTTGTAAGCTTTCCATTTTATTTACAAAATAAATCCAAGTCCCGCGGTCAGATTATTATACCTGCCGGTTGAATAGTTAACATTTAACAAAAAGAAGTCGAATTTTACCGCAACTCCAAATTCGGCTTTGAAATAATTGTCGCCATTTGAGATACTTATGGGGTCTTCGATGTCGGTAACCGAAAAGCCCAGTAAACCTGCCGGGTCTTTAACATATATAGGATACGTTCCTGTCAACTCGCTTGTGGAATGTATGGAATTGTACCCCAAACCAGCCGAAGCCGTTATAATATTGAATGATTTCATTGCGAAAAGCCCGATTGTGAAGTCGCTTGTTTTTAGTTTGAAATTCTGGTTGTTATACGGGCCGCCCGAAATACTCAGAAAAGCCTCGTCAGGTTGCAGGTCTTGTTTTACATTAATAGTTGTTGAACTATATGCAGCCATTAGTCTGAATATTACGGGAAAGTCATTTAATGGTTTTAAAACATCATTAAATGTAAGTCCTGCACCAATCCCCCACAACCCTATGCTTCCCTCTGAATCTGAAATTGGAAGGGGAGGCAGTCCTCTTA
>JAOZOC010000436.1 GCA_029933495.1 Bacteroidales bacterium | reverse complement strand
CTTCATTGGCTTCATTAATCTCTTTAAACTTTTTTTCTGCAGCTTTGTCGCCTGGATTTAAGTCTGGATGATATTGACGTGCTAACTTCCGATATGCTTTTTTTATCTCTTTATCAGTAGCCTTTTTGTCAATTCCTAATACTTTGTAATAGTCTATAAATCTCATCAATTATTCCTTTTTTATAATTACTTAAGAAAAATCAATTTTTTTAATAAAAAAAAGCCTATCAACTCTGACAGGCTTATTCAATACTGGAAAGTCAGAGAGTTATCTTAGATTACTTTGACATTTACCGCGTTCAATCCTTTTTGACCTTCCTCAACATCATAACTTACTTTATCACCTTCAGTTATATTATCGATTAATCCATTTTTATGTACAAATACATCTTTACCTTCTTCATCAGGGGTAATGAATCCAAACCCTTTTGAATTATTAAAAAATTTTACTGTTCCGTTACTCATAATTAATAGTTTTATGATTAAAAAAGTACAAAGATAGTATTATATCTTTTCATACCTTTGAATTTGTTACTTTTTATGCTCAATGAAAGCATATATATCTATAATTTTTCTCTTTTGTAATGATGCGATTCTCCCCATGTCATAAGAATTAAAGGAGTATAGTAACGAATATCATTATTTAGAATAAAAATAAATTACATAACTCCCTTCTGCTCTGTTATCCTGAATTACTGATACTTGACTAAAATTTAATACAAACTACTAAATTTTTTTTACTACTATGTATTGCATAGTATTATATTTTTATTATTTTTGCCGGATGAATATAGAAAAAACAACTGCTCAGATGCGGAAAGGTGTACTTGAATATTGCATTCTTTCCGTGATTTCGGAAAAAGAGGTTTATGCTTCCGATATTCTGCATAACCTGAAGGAGGCAAAGCTGATTGTTGTGGAGGGCACGCTTTATCCATTGCTTACCAGGCTGAAAAATGATGGTCTGCTCAGCTACAGATGGGAGGAGTCGAAATCAGGTCCACCACGAAAATATTACCAGATAACTGATGATGGTACTGCATTTTTAAAGCAGCTCGACAAGAGCTGGCTTGACCTTGTGGAGACAGTATCGCAATTATCGACAAAAAATAACATTCAAAAAGATATAAAATAGAAAACTATGAAAAAGACATTCACAGTTAATATCAGTGGTATCGTATTCAACATTGATGAGGATGCATATTCCGTTTTAAACGATTATTTGCAAAGTATTAAAAAGCATTTTGCCAATACTGATGGTCGGGATGAAATAATATCTGACATTGAGAGCCGTATAGCGGAAATACTGACGGAAAGTATCACTGATACAAAAGAGGTTATCTCAATTGAAGATATTGAAAAAGTAATCAAAGCTATTGGCCTGCCAAATGAATTTGAGATTGATGAGGAAGAGCCAATTGCAAAGCAAAGGTCAACTGGCCGTAGCGGCAAAGAAACAAAACGCCTGTACCGCGATCCTGATAACACAATGATTTCGGGTGTTTGTGGTGGACTTGGAGCCTATTTTCATACAGATCCGGTTTGGTTCAGACTTGCTTTTGTGATTCTCGCTTTTGCAGGAGTGGGTACAGGAGTACTAATTTACATCGTCCTTTGGGCTGTTATACCTCTCGCAGGTTCAACTGCCGAGAAATTAGAGATGCGGGGAGAGAGAGTTGACCTCTCAAATATTGAGAAATCTATCAGGCAAGAGATTGATAATCTGAAAGATAAATTTAACGATTTTACACAAGAGGCAAAGAATACATATAAAAAAAAAAGTGAGGAACACAGGGACGAAGTAAATAATATTCGGTACAGTGTTACTCCGGATTCTTGAAGTATTTGGGAAAATAGTACTTATATTTTTCGGAATCATCCTGCTGCTTGTTGGTGTTTCACTGGTTGCTGCATTTGGTGTAGCCATATTCGGGATCGGAGACTTCTTCATTTTCCCGGGACCCAAGGATTTCCATGTCATCCCCTATAATGATATTGCTTTGCTTCTTTTTGGCAATTCAAGCAGAAGCGAGTTTTTACTGGCCGGCATTATAATGTTTCTCGGAATCCCGATACTGATGATGATATACGGTGGCTCAAGGCTTGTCTTCAGGTTCCCCAAAATAAGGTATATCGGAGTTGTGGCGCTGGCGCTGTGGGTCGCGGGGTTGGTAATTACTGCTTTTTACGGGACCTATCTTGTAACAGAGTTTCAGTTTGATTCAAAGATAAAGAAGACTGTAGCGCTTAAGGTGCCGGAAGGAAAACCGCTTTATATTAAACTTGCTGAAGATGAAGAATCAAAGCGCATATACCGTTATGCCAAATATATCAGCATTGATAATGAAAGTATTTATCTTATGAATGATAAAAAGGCTGGATTTTATGGAGAGCCTGGCCTTACAATAAGAAAAAGTAGTGATTCGAAAATGAAACTCAGGGTTTCATACTCTGCTTTGGGGAGAAATGATTTCATAGCAAAAGAGAGAGCAGAGAATATTGTTTATAATTATGACATTAGTGATACTCTGATATTATTCGGCAGGTTTTTTAAAATAAATAATGAGAAACTCTGGCGGGGTCAATATGTCTGGATTACACTTGAAATTCCAGAAGGCAGACAAGTTGATATAGGTGAGGGTATGTCCGAAATTCTAAGAAATAGCTGGTATCATTCCCGCTATTCCTTATCAGGGAATATTTTTGAAATGAATGATATTGGAAAGCTGGAAAGGGTGGGGGAGTGATTCTGTATAAACGTTGTGGTCATTTTTGCACATGTTCCGTGTCAAATACTTTCACTGTGTATAACTCTTTTAAAAGATTCCGGATTATTCAATAATTCTTGTTTTAGTAATATTCGATACAAAACCGAATAATTTACTACTTTCGCTTCCATAATTCATAATTGAAGCTTTGAAAGATATTAATAGAATAGTTTTTATTGGATCAGGCAATGTGGCTACACATATTGCTCTTGCATTTAATGATGCGGGAAAGGAAATTGTTCAGATATACAGCAGAACACCAGCGAATGCAAAAGAGCTGGCTGGTAAGGTAAATGCAGGATTTACGAACAATACGGAAGATATTATAAGTGAGGCTGATCTGTATGTTATTGCAGTCAGTGATGATGCTTTGACAGAGGTGGCAAACAATATTGATGTTGATAATAATCTGATCGTGCACACTTCCGGTTCGGCACCAATGAATATTCTGAAAGGTTGCAGCGAGAATTATGGGGTTATATATCCTTTGCAGACTTTCTCCAAATCAAAAAAAGTTGATTTTAGTAAGATCCCGGTCTGTATTGAAGCCAACAATATTGAAAATACAGAGCGATTGAAAAGCCTTGCACTTTCGTTAACAGACAAAATATATTTTGTGGATTCAGAAAAAAGAAAGACTCTGCACCTTGCGGCCGTGTTCGCCTCTAATTTCCCCAACTTCATGTATTCTGTAGCACAAAAGATAGTTATGGAAAACGGACTTGATTTCGATATTCTGAAACCGCTTA
>JAOZOC010000435.1 GCA_029933495.1 Bacteroidales bacterium | reverse complement strand
AATAATCCCGTAGGGATGTCATATTACAGGCAGGGACGTTAGTCCCGGCGAGTTGCAGCAAGTAGACAGAGTTCCATAGGAACGGTATGTAAAAGATATGCCGTTCCTACGGAACTTATATTCATATGTATTACAGATTACCGGAGACTTACGTCCCCGGCAATAATATGTGTTGCCTATGGCAACGAATGTGCAATTTGTCGGATATCCAGCACAATACAATCTAATCCTGTTTTATCACAATCTTATTACTATTTACAGAGCCGTCGGCATAGTGTATTTTCACAATATACATTCCGGGTTCCAAGGTACTGATGTCAATTTTAATTTTGCTCCCGTTATTTTCAGGCAAAGTATTTAAAACCCGGCGACCCGTCATATCAGAAATTGAAATATCAAACACAGATATCTGAATTTCAGGTGTCCGGATATAAATAAAGTCTTTTGCAGGATTCGGGAAAACAACAGGTCTGCTGTATCCGGCAAATTGCACATTTGTATTGGTCGAAACCTGAATATAATCAGTTTTAATCACAGTATCTTCAAGAGTTGCGTTGCTTATTTTCAGATAAACGGAATAGCTTCCTGCCTCCTGAAACACATAGGATGGATTCTGGTCGTAGCTGTCAATTAAACCGTCATTGTCAAAATCCCATTCCCAGCTCGATATTGTGGAATTTATTCCAACAGATTTATCAGAAAAACTAACGGTAAAAGGAGCAATACCAAATGTTGAGTCGGCTGAAAAATCTGCAATAAGTTGCGGTGGATTTTCAGCCTGATAAGCCCTGAAAAGATAGTTTCCTGCACATACAATCATAGTTCCGTCATAGGCTATTGATGGCCCTTCGACGACCGTATTCCCAAAATCTTCCGTCCAGCGTAACGTAAGGTCGGGATTGAAGGAAAAAAGCTTGCTTTCGCCATATTTCCCGTTTGTCAGATAAATTATACCGTCAGCTCCGATTGCCATTTTTGGTCCGGCAGGATATTCGGAGCAGAATTCGATACTTGTATTTAAAATTTCGCCTGATGTAGGATTAAGCCTTATAACGTGCCTGTCGCGGTCGTAAGTGTAAACGGTTCCGTCAGGCCCTACACCATAGCTTGCCCACAGGGCATAGCCATATTCCACACTCCAGTTTTCTTTTATCTCCTCACCATTGTCTGTCAGAGAAACAAAGAAGTCGGTATCCGGATTATTCTGAACGCGTGGGGCATAAATAGTCCCGTCCGGGCTAATCATTATTCCGGTCTGTTGAACCCATCCCGGAGCAATTGCATCACTTGAATAAAGATACTCTCCTGTTTCTATATCATAAGCTGATATTCGGGGGCCGCCAACGGAAGCTTCCCACCCGTAAACTTTTCCTCCATATACGGCAACGGCAGAGCCGTCGGTTGTCGGGGAAGACCTGCTAACCGACCAAACCAGATTTCCGTTGTTTTTATCAACCCGGATAATATTGTTGAAGTTTCCAACGATAATGTCCCCGTTTCCGGCAAAAGAAAAATCCTCACTATAACTCTGAGTGATTGCAGTTGTTGTCTGCCAGATAATCTCTCCTGTAAAAATATTATGCGCATACATTATTGATTCATTTGACGGGCCTCCTGCTCTTGTGCAATAAACCTGTCCGTCACACACACCCTTAACCTGACTGAAATTCTCAATATCAGGATTTATAACCGGCAGTTCGGTTGTCCACAAAGTGTCGCCCGTATGAATATCGTGTGCAACAATTTTAGCACCGTGCAAAGTGTTGTTATAGTCGTGACGGCGACTGGCAACAACAACATCGCCCTCAATGAATGTCTGGTAACCACGTTTTGCATAAAGCCCTCCTTCCCACAAAACAGTTGGTTGCTGAGGCCCGTTAATCGTTACAAGGGAATTCCTTGCAGTATTGCCGCCAACCCCAACATTCCAGTGGGTAATTTGCTGTGACTCTGATGATAAGGTAAATACAATTACAAAAAGTATAATATAAAAGTTCTTCATATAATGTGGTTTTCCAATTCATTTACAAGTATAGTTCTTTTTAATGAAATAACGTATAATTCCAGTATTGTATTTTTTTCACATTTAATATGTAAAAAACAAAACAAAATGTAAAATTTTCAGTATAAGCTATTTTACAGCGAATCCCGGGAAAAAGATGTACAAAACCTACACATTTATCTGGTTATTGGGAGTTTTGCTTTTGGCTTGCTCCTCTTATGCTCAACGTAGCATATTCACTAATTATTCTATTGATGAAGGTTTGGTTCAATCAAGTGTGCTTGCTGTTTATCAGGATTCAAATGCCAATATCTGGTTGGGGACACAGGGAGGATTAAGCAAATATAATGGGCGGACATTTAAAACTTATGACACACGTCATGGCCTTGCTGACAATCATATTTCATCCATCCTTCAGGATAGCAAAAAGAGGTATTGGTTTGGACACAGATACAAGGGTATAACCTTGATGTTTGATAATAAAATTTCTGTAGTCAGTCTGACAGACAGGAGAGTTAACATTATTAAGGAGGATGAAAACGGGAACATTTGGATTGGTACTCACGGAAAAGGAATTTACATCCTACCTTCAGGTAAGGAGGCAATTATTGAAAATTTTATCCATCTGCAATCTAATTCTGTTGATTATCCTGTATTAGTTTATGATATCATTTTTGACGATGAAAAAACTGCTCTTGCAGGAACCGGAAATGGATTATATTTGATTGAATTTGATCTGAAATGCAGAATAACCAGGATTGTGCGAAAAACTAATCATAACAGCAAACTTCCATTCAAAAACATATACTCTCTTCTGCATGACAAACAAGGTGATTTGTGGTTTCTTGGAGAGACAGGGATTTCAAATGTTGAGAAAGAAGACCTTCCTGATCTGAGCAATATCAAAACATTTTATTTTGATAAGACAGTTTCGGATATTTTCCTAAACAATATTGTTGTTGACAAAGAGGATAATATCTGGGGAACCACAGAAACCGGACTTTTTTCGTTCAGAGACGGTAAATACAAATATTTTTCCTCTAAGACAGGCTTTCCCAGGCAAAAAGCAAATAAGGCAATGGTTGACCGCGAAGGTAATGTCTGGATCGGGACGATGAGTGAAGGAGTGTACAGGTATTCAGGCGATAAGTTTACAATTATTGATAGGCAAACCGGCTTGAGCAATAGTATGATTATTAGTATCACGGAAGATTTATCCGGAGATAGGTGGATCGCAACTCAGGATGGACTCAACAGATTTGATGGAAACACTTACAAAATTTATACTAAAAAAAATGGACTTCCAATAAACCAGGTAGATATAACTTATACTGACTCGCGGGGTTATGTATGGCTGGGATTTTTTGGTGGAGGCTTAATACAGCTAGACCCTAGAACTGACAAAATGCAATACTTCACCGAAGAAGACGGATTGATAACCACATCTGTTTTTTCAATCGCTGAAGACAAAAACGGGGATATCTGGTTTTCAACTTTGGGTATTGGCGTTTCAAAAT
>JAOZOC010000434.1 GCA_029933495.1 Bacteroidales bacterium | reverse complement strand
AATTACTCTGTTAATTCATTAACAGATGCAAAAGTAAAATAATTTTTTTCTTTTCAAAACGGAATTGTTAATTTATTAACAATCTAAATAAGGACGGTGCTAACAGTGGGGTCAGGGATGCAGTAATTAAGTAAAATAGTATGAAAATCGCACAATATGATTATAGATATGATTGTCAGAAAATTAAATCCCCTGCCTCAGGGTGGTGGTGTCACCGCCCGGTATGTTCGACGGTGATGTTAGAAAATTAAATCAAAAAAGATAAAATTACTATATGATTAGTTATAAACTTAATCAATCTCTTTCAATGTCATTATTTTTAGCCGACTTTCAAAATTCTCAATTGTCTTATTGGTTTTAAACTCAATAATCTTATTTTCTCCCGGCAGAATATCAAAATAATTATCTGAGAAAAAGCCTTCATCATCAATTGAAAGAAATACATTTTTTGCAAGTTTATCCGTTGCAATAATTATCTGATAGCCTGTTGGGCTTCTTTTAATACTTTTAGTAATAAGTGAAGAAGGCAATTCCAAATCTTTGGGTAGTGCAAAATAGAAGTTTTTGTCTGCCAGCGTCAGCTCTTTCAATATCACCTTTGCAGATAAAACAATATTTTGCCTGTTCATCTCTTTTGTAAGCCCGCTGACTTTAACTTCGTAATAAATTTTGCTGGAATTTTTCGGAATATTAACAGGAATATTCTTACTCCAAAGTTTCGTCCCTGCAAAATCCTCCAGTTTCAATTCAAGGGTTGCCTGATATTCCTTTTGTTCGTCTGAAACGATAAAAACATGCAGGGAATCATTCTCCTTTTCAAAAGAGATCAGCAGCGGTTTATATGCTTCCCTGACAAAATAGTGCAGCGCCTTCCACCGGTTGTAATAATCAACACCCGACCAGGAGATAACAGGCCAGCAGTCATTCAGTTGCCAGTAGAGGGTTCCCATACAATACGGTTTTGCACGGCGGTGGGCTTCTATTGCTTTTGTAACTCCGTGAGCCTGAATAAGCTGACTGATATAATTATATCTTTCAAAATTGTCTGGAGTCTTATATTCCCGTTTCATGTACGTATCAATAATCTCCATACCCCGCGGATGCTTATTGTGGTTACGTAAGGCTTTTGAATTCAGATTTATATCAGATGAATCGAGACAAGCACGGAGTGTTTTAACATCGGGGAAACCCTGAAAGCCATATTCGCTCATAAATCTGCCTACTTTCTTTTCATATATTTCAAAAGGCTCTTCACCCCACCAAACTCCCCAGTAGTGCATATCTCCTTCATACATTGCCTTTTTGTGTCCCCAGCCAATGCGTGGTGAGGATGGGATGTAGGCTATTCCGGGAGAATATTCCTGAACAACGTCAGGTAATATTTTTTCAAACAGATTCAGATAGCTACTCCAAACCTCAACGGAATCCTGTTTTGTATATCTGAGAGACTTCTGCCAGCCCCAGTTGTGCCAGCCTTCATCCGATTCGTTATTACCACACCACAAAGCAAGTGAAGGGTGATACTGAATGCGCTTAACCTGCTCCTCAGCCTCCTGCTCCACATTATTAAGAAATGCGCTATCGCCGGGATACATATTACAGGCAAACATAAAATCCTGCCACACAAGAATTCCCTTTTCATCACATAAATTATAGAACAGGTCTTTTTCGTAAATGCCCCCACCCCACACACGTAACATATTCATATTTGCATCAACTGCCGATTTTATAACCTTGCTGTAATGTCTGGCAGTTACTCTTGATGGAAAATTATCCTGGGGAATATAGTTTGCACCCTTAATGAAAACCGGAACTCCGTTGAGCTGAAAATAAAAGCTTTCGCCGATTGAATCGGGTTGCTGAACCAATTTAAGAGTACGGACCCCTATTCGCTTGTATTTTCTATCGATAGAATTGTTGGCCTGCATTAAAAACCTGAAATGATACAGATTCTGTTTACCAAGTCCATTTGTCCACCACAACTTAGGATTATCAACATAAAAAGTAACCGGATACTCTTTTGTACCTTTTTCAAATCTTACTCTTTCTTTATTTATTATCTCATTAAAATCATCATCAATAACAGAGATAAACCCATCCTGCTCCAGAGAAGATTCTATCTCGAAATAAGATGTGTAGTATGCTGCATCTGAAGTTACTGAATCCTGAACTATTCTGATATTTTCGATTCGTGCATCCCTCCACGTACGCAGGTAAACGGGTTTCCAGATTCCCATTGTTATGAACCGCGGACCCCAGTCCCATCCGTACTGGTAGGGTGCTTTGCGTGTGAATGCACGGCTGTCGGGAAAACTGTAAGGAAGTTTTGAGGCTTTCAGGGAATCAACTTTCAACGGGCTGTAAAATTTTACAGTTAATTCATTGTTGCCCGTTTTCAGTTTACCTTTGCAGTCAACCGTCCATTTCCTGAACATATTATCCGCTTTCAAAACCGGCTTACCGTTTAAAAAAACTTCGGCATAAGTATCAAGTCCGGTAAAGACGATTTCGATATGTTCATTCTTCAGAAGTTCTTCATCCGCGAAGAAAGTGGTTTTGTACTCCCAGTCTGTTTCCCCAATCCATTGCAGCTCTAACTCATTAAGACTGAAAAAAGGGTCATCAATCAGCTTGTTGACAAGCAGGTCAGTATGAACAACCCCGGGAACAGTTGCTTTATGGCTGTCTTTTTCACCTGCCTGGGAAAACTGCCAGTTTTCGTTAAGCTCCTTTTCTGACACCGGCTGACGAATGCAGGAAAAACTAACAAAAACAATCATTAATATCCAAAAGAATGGAGAGCCTTTCATTTATTTTAGTTTTTAACTTATTGAATTAGGTGTAATTTCCATCAACAGGAAATATCTTAATTAACAGCTATTCTATTCAATAATTGCCTGTTCATTTTTTTTAACAAAGATACAGAAAAGATTGTTAAAGAATAATAAATGGGTGCGCGATAAATTCCTTCAGGTTTTCTTTTTGCAAAATTCAAGCTTATGGAGCTATCAATAACAGGTATAGAATTAAAAGAGACAGTTGATGCGAAAAAAAAACGAAAGCCGGAACAGTAAGTGAAAAATAACTATATTTGCCATTTCCAAAACGAAAACTTGTGACGGGAAAACCAAAAATATCATTGAGTAATGAGGTTCACAAAGGTACCGATGTGGTTACTTTGCGGTTTCAATATGATCAGGAGTTGATAAAAACCATAAAAAAAATTGACGGGATGCGATGGAGCCAAAGTAAAAAGTGTTGGTATTTTTGGAAAGATGATGATATTGATGAAATAATTATAAAAACGTTGGGTAAATACTTTGAAATCAAATATGAAAAGAATAAAAGCATTGAAGGAAGAAAGAAAAAGTATGTTGTAAATATCAAGCACAATAAATCGGATAAATTGCTTTATGTTCAGGTTCCGTATGCATTAAAAGATAATATAAAGAAATTGGATGGTTCAAAATGGCATTCTAAATCGAAATTATGGATAGCTTATGCAAACGAAGACAATATAAGA
>JAOZOC010000433.1 GCA_029933495.1 Bacteroidales bacterium | reverse complement strand
ATAGGCGTTCCAAAGGTATAGCATATAATGTTTCGGGGAATATTGGGCTACAATTATATTTAAAAGACGGAAAGAAAATACTAATCGGAACTCAAAGAAGTGAGGCAATAAGATATGCAATGGATAAAATGATGAAGACTGCATAGTATTTTTAATTGTCATAATAAGGAAGATGATGTCAAAGAAAAAACCATTTGTATTGAGGATAGACCCTGAGGTTCTGAAAGCTGTTGAACAGTGGGCAGCCGACGAATTCCGCAGCACGAATGGTCAGTTGGAGTGGATTATCAGTAAGGCATTGAGAGATGCAGGAAGGATAAAGAAAAATCTAAATAACAAATAGCAGAATCCAAATAAAATACAAACTATAAAATTTCAAAATAGTAGAGGTGTAGCAATAGCCTGCACTAAAAGTGCGGCATATATTAATATATGGTATCGCACCGCAAGGGTAGAATAATTCAAAAATTATTGATGTAATAAATGCTAATCGGGCAATCATTTAAACGGGATTAACTTCGTTGATCCCGTTGAGGGGTGGTTTAAAGCGAAAACCACTTGGTTCGCTTCGCTCACAGATTTTTTATTTTCAGAAATTGCTTAAAAGCAAGCTTTTGCAATTTCTGAAAATAAAAAACCCTGCCTCCCGGCAGGGTTTTCGCTTTACGGAGAGTGAGGGATTCGAACCCTCGGGCCAGCAAAGCCGGCCAACAGTTTTCGAGACTGCCCCGTTCGACCACTCCGGCAACTCTCCAATAATATACCGAAAGAAATCCGATTTATAAAAAAAGTAAACCATTTTCTTTCGAGTATTAACTACTTCTAAACAGCTTTGACTGGCAAACCTGTTAAGAATTAGTATAAGAAACTGCAAAATTAATCTTTTTAAAATAATCTCCACATCTTTTTAAATAATTTCAGCGAAACACATTTCATCCTGCCAATATAAATTGAACATTCCCAAGGCAAACTTGTTGCATTAACTACACACTACTTATAACTATGAATACAGCTACAAGAACAGCGCTAATAACCGGAGCATCCAGTGGAATAGGAAAGGAACTTGCATTTGTTTTTGCACGGAATAATTACGACCTGGTTTTAGTAGCCAGAAGAAAAGAGAGGCTCGAAGAGATCAAAGAGACAATAAAAAAGGAACAATCTATTTCTATTGAAATAATCGAAATGGACCTTGCAAATATTGATAGTGCTGAGAAGCTATATGATGAAGTAGCAGGCAGAAACATTAACGTTCTGATAAACAATGCAGGATTCGGGATTTATGGCGACATGAATAATATTGATATCAAAAGCGAAGAAAAAATGCTGATTCTAAACATTATCACTCTAACAATACTCACCCGCCTGTTTGCAAAAAATATGATATCGAACAAGCAGGGTAATATTGTGAATATTGCATCAACGGCGGCTTTTCAAGCAGTTCCCGGGATGGCATCTTATGCTGCATCAAAGGCTTACGTACTAAACTTCTCTGAAGCAATAGCTTATGAACTTAAAAAGTTTAATATCATAGTAACAACAATTTGTCCGGGAGCAACTCAAACAGAATTTGCAGATGTAGCAAATATCAATTCAAAAGTCTTCAATAGTGCACCAACAGCTAAAGAGCTGGCAGAGTTTACTTTCAGAGAAATGCAAAAAGGAAAAATAACATCAATTCATGGTGTAACAAATAGCATTATGACTTTTGCTTCAAGGTTTTCTCCTCGCAAGATAAATACAAGTATCGCAGCCCGAATGATGAAATAATACAACCATTAAAACAAATAAACCAACAAATTATGTCAAACAGAAGAAACTTTCTTAAAATTTCAATGCTCACTGCAGCTGGAATTGCAAGCAACAGAGTGCTGGCAAACAGCGGAAGCAACGACAATCTCCCTCAAAACATTATCTACTCAGAAGAGAATCCTGGCAGGTGGCCTAAAAAAGCAGCCAGTCATCTTCCAATGGTAACCGTTGAAGGTAAAAAAGTTACAATTAAAACAGAACACGGAATGTCGGAGGCACATTATATTGTCAGACACACACTAGTAGCAGAAAACGGTGATGTGCTCGGAGAAAAAACATTTTATCCAACCGACGAGCAAGCTATTTCAGAATTTGAAATACCTGACGGATATTCAACACTTTATGCAACAAGCTTTTGCAACAAACATGATTTGTGGATAATGGAAGTTAGTATTTAGAGTCTGTTTGGAGATACGTACTTGCAACAACTCTCTGATGTTTAGGAAGCGTGTCTATCCTTCAATCTCCTCCACCAACTTTCCGTACCACTCTTCTCCATATTTTCGTATTAACGGAATTTTTAAAAATTTATATAGTGGTAGCTCCAGCTTTTTCCCAAATGTACAGGCAGACTGACAGATATACCATTTGTGATAATTAACGGCCTCAAAATCTTCGTGTTTAATAATTCTGATAGGGTAAAGATGACAGGATATTGGTTTTTGAAAGCTGATCTTACCATCCTCAAAAGCCTTTTCAATGGCACATTTAGCAATGTTGTTTTCGTAATATACAAAAGCACAATCCTTGTCATTGATTAATGGCGTTACAAATTCACCGAAGGCATCATAATCAAATACACCATGTTTTTCAATCACTTCAACACCTTTCTCAGTCATATATGGCTTAACAGACTCTATATCATCTTCAAGCATTGAAATCTCCTCCTCTTCCAGAGGGGCACCTGCATCACCCTCAACACAGCAGGAACCGAGACATTTCTCAAGATCGCAACAGAAACGGATATCGCGTATCTCTTCAGAAACCAGAATATTATCAATAACCAACATAGCGGCAAAGATAATTCTTTAGTGCGGAATTTATGAAGTTTCTATCATTGTTATTATGTGCCTCACCATTATTCAATTACACAGACACGCCGGACAAAAATCCTGTCACCTGTTTCAAACTTAACAAAGTAAATTCCCTTCCCATATTCTGAAAGGTCAATGATATCGTTTACAACCCCCATATTCCCTGAAAAAAATCTCTTTCCAAAAGAGTTGTAAACTGTAACTTTCAACAACTCATTATCAGAAAGTATTGTTTTAAAATAGACCTTTCCGGTCGAAGGATTAGGGTATAATACAATTGCATTGTCAGTCATAGAGGTTTCAGGTACAGAGACATCTCCAGTAACTCCACTTACAAAAACCTCCTGTTCACCTCCGTTTGTTATAACATTGATAATTGTCGAAAATGGTCCGGTTTCGGGCGGAAACTGGCCCTCAAAACTGACACTAACCTCCTCTCCGGTGTCAAGACTGAGGCTTGCGGGCTGCAATGAAGAAATCCAGTTTGCGTTTTCATAGATATTTCCCGTAAGCTGCCCGGTACCGTTATTTTTCACAATAAAGCTTTGAGTAAACAATGCTCCTGACGAATCGGTGCCAAGGTCAATATTTACCGGATCAACAAATAATACCGATTGTATTCCTACTGTTCCGAAAACGGGAAGCTCAATATCTCCACCATTGGATGTAATTTCAATAA
>JAOZOC010000432.1 GCA_029933495.1 Bacteroidales bacterium | reverse complement strand
AGCTTGGGAGTAACTACAATTTTTGTAACCTTAGCAGTGTCAACCGTAACAAGCTCGCTTTTAAAAGATCTCTCCTTGTCACCGCCAAGTGTTGAAATAAAATAGATTGCAATTAAAACCACTAATGCTATTAGCAGAGTTTTTGTATTCAATATTTTTGACATCATAACAATAACTTTTTAATAATACTTCACCTATATTGATTTTAGCCGAGATTTCCGGGTTCCATTCTTCTGACTCTTATGCTTCTTTTGCGCTGCATTCTGATTACACCATAAATCAACACAAGAATTAAAGGAAGGAGGAAGTTCAACCATTTAAGCAATACTTTTTTACCATCTTCAATCTGATCGAGCGGCCTTGAGGTAACACTTTTTGTTCTAAGCTCAATAAGCCCGGTATCGTCAGAAAGCCAGTCAATTGAATTTACCATAAGGTAAACATTATCTTCTGAAACTTTTTTCTGATTCTGACCTTCACCGTTTACGGCAAATTCACCATCGCTAAATAAAACAATTGAAGAGGGAGTGTTTCCGACAAGATTTCCCTGTAGAGTGACCCCCACCGGAATTTTTGACATTGGGAAATCAGGATCAGCCCATTTTTTGTTAATATCAAAATAAAGAGGAGTCGATTGTGTTCCTGATTTTTCAGATGTCATTGCGATAGGAGTAAATATGTTTGCAGTATCACCGGTATATTTTATTGAACTTGCAAATGGCATAATAACCTGCTCAAGTCCTGAAGTAATCGGATGATCAGCGAAAGTAACGATAATGGGAAGATAAGGAAACTTCACATTTGTTGTAAAGTTAAATGAACCAGTCCTTTGTTGTACACCAATACTGCCACAATTTGCATCAACAGTAAAATCAGGCTCCACAACCAGACCTTTCTCAGCCAGCCATTTTTCAAATCCTGTGCTAAGCTCGGTGCCCTGTGCAGTTTGCAAATTTGCCTCCACTCTGTCCATTGCAATGTATAGATTACCTCCGTTAGCAAGATAATTATCAAGCTTCTTAAAAACGCTTTCCGGAACAGTATCCTTTGGAGCTATGATGGCAATGGTCTTATATTTTTGAAAATCTGCGGCCGGGTCATCAATATTTACAGGTTCAATATTATAAAGAACCTCCAGTAGCTTCATTGCCTGCGGCATTGAATTCAAAGTAGGAGTACCATATCCCTGCAGGAATCCAATTACAGGTTTGTCCGTTGCTGTTAGTTTTTTAATACTTGATGAAAGATCATATTCAAAAGCAGCTCCCGGTTGGATAAAAGGCAGCACTTCACTCTCATCACCCTTTTGTATTACAGCACCAAGAAATACTTTTTTTTGAGTGGCCTCATCTTTCTCTCTTGTGTTTATCATTACCGGTCTTACTCCTGACTGAAAAGCTTTTTGTTCTATTTGTGGATCTGTATTCGGATCTACAAATTCATATACAACATTTCCGTGAGAGAGATTTGCATACTCAACAAGCAGGTCCTGAAAGTCCCTTCTGACAACAGCAATATCGGGAGGAAGGTCTTTTGTGAAATATGCAGTAACGGTAACAGGCTCATCTAATGATTCCAGAATATCTTTGGTAGCCTGACTTAACGTATAACGTTTATCTGATGTAAAATCAAGCCTGAAGAAGAACTTTTCTGACAGAATATTCATTACCAAAAGAATGGCAAACACCAAAAATATCTGTGTGTTTATTGATTTCTTATTTTTCATCTTTCTAAAATTATAAGGTTAAACAGGTTATAGTCTTTTCTTTTCAACATTTGCTTCGGTCAAAATCAATCCCATAAATATTATTGAGAGGAAATAAACCAGGTCTTTAGAATCAATCACCCCCCTTGACATAGAATCAAAGTGTGTTGAAATGCTAAGATAGTTTAGCACCTCGCCAACCATTCCGCTGAAATTTCCTGCCAGTAGGGAAAATATAATCTGGAAAAAGATTCCGATAAAAAGAGCAAGCAGATAACTCACAATTTGATTATTTGAAACGCTGCTGGTATAAATTCCAATGGCAATATATACAGAACTCATTAATATTAACCCGAGATAGCCTAACCATACAGCGCCATTATCAATTGTACCCAAATTAGCAACTGTGAAATAATATGGAAGTGTAAGTACAAGGGCAATTATTATCAGTATCAGTGTTGAGAGAAATTTTCCTACAACCACCTGCCAGTCAGTTACTGGTTTTGTCAGAAGCAGTTCTATTGTCCCTGATCTGTTTTCTTCTGCAAAAAGCCTCATTGTGAGGGCAGGGATGAAGAAAAACAGTGTCCAGTAAGCTATACTGAAAAAGGATTGCAGGCTTGCCTGTTTGACGAAAAAGACATCAGCTCCATAAAGCCACGTGAAAAATCCGCTAAACCCAAGAAATGCAATTAGCATGATATAAGCGATAAGCGAATTGAAAAACACGCTCAATTCCCGCCTGGCTATTGTCCAAATCTGTTTCATAATTATATATATTTTTAAATTACTACTTAATTTCTTTAAAATCAGATTAATTCATCGTGAGATCTCTGAAAACATCTTCCAGCTTGGTCTCAACGAAACTCATCTCCGTCATTACCCATTTTTTATCAACACAAAGTTTAAATATTTCCCTTCTTGATGAAAGTTCGGGTTTGCTTTGTACTTCAAAAGCATTCCCCTCGCCGGGGATAAAATCAACAGTTCCGACTGTGCTGACTTCCTGAAGGGCTTTGAAGATTTCATTTTTATCACCATCCTCAATTCTTACCTTTAGAATTTCTTTACCTTCCGATTGCTTTCTTAGTTCTTTGGCGGTTCCGTCGGCAACAATTTTTCCTTTATTGATAATCAGGATTCTGTCGCAGGTTGCTTCTACTTCGGCCAGGATATGGGAACTGAGTATGACTGTTTTCTCACGTCCGATCTTCTTAATCAGCTCCCTGATCTCTACAATCTGGTTCGGATCAAGGCCGGATGTAGGCTCATCAAGAATCAGAACTTCCGGGTTATGAATTAGTGCCTGTGCAAGACCAACACGCTGTTTATAACCTTTCGACAGTTCGTTGATTTTCTTCTGTTTTTCACCCTCGAGCCCGCAAAGATTGACCATATCTAAAATTCTGTCATTGATCTTTGACTTTTCAATATTCTGAAGCTCTGCAACAAAGCGCAGATAATCAATAACCGGCATATCTTCGTACAAAGGGTTATTTTCGGGAAGATAACCAATGTTTTTTCTGATTGATTCGGGATTATCCTTAATGGAGAAATTTCCAACGAAAGCATTTCCGTCATTTGGAGCAAGAAAGGTTGTAATAATTTTCATTGTGGTGGTTTTTCCTGCTCCATTGGGACCCAGAAACCCAAGAATTTCACCCGTCTTTACTCTGAAAGAAATGTTGTCAACGGCTTTTTGTGTACCGTATTTTTTTGTCAGATTTTCAACAACAATATCCATAATTTAAGTTTTTATTATTATTAATTTGCAAAAGAAATAATGAATCGTAACAATATCAATATAACAGGGTTACATTTA
>JAOZOC010000035.1 GCA_029933495.1 Bacteroidales bacterium | reverse complement strand
CGTTAAATGCTGCTTCAAGGTCGGGTTTTGACAAAATAACCGTGCCGTTCATAAAACCGTCACCCACCATCCCGAGTATATCTCTTTGTCCTATAGCATCATTTGTCTGAAATTTATCATCAAAGGAATCAGGATAAATAATAACCTCCCTGACATTGGAATAATTGTATTCGGGAAAGCCAAACATAGGGATAACAGCACTTGAAGCAACAAGCAGTTTGTCGGCATCGTCTATTTCAACATCAATACCATGTATGTTTTTTGTGGCAATGAAATTTTTCACCCTTTTCTCAAATTCCCGTTTCCTGTCATCCGGTAACATTTTGTAATACAAAACCTTTTCGTTCAATATTTTTCTCCATTCGGGAGGAAAAGGTGATTTAAGTAACTTCTCGTCCACTTTTTTTGTGTTAAAGACAAACCTGAAAATGATGTAAACTGCAATTGCTACAACAACAATCGAAAATATGGTTACCATTATTTGATTTTAATGAAACATTAAACAATCTTATGAGATGCAAATGTATATAAAATCCCTTAAAGATTTTTTTAAATGGTTATGGCTGGTTCGGGTTTAGATTACGCACAGGATTATTTTAAAATCCAAGACTGAAGAAAGCAGCCAGTCTGTTTAAACTACTACAATTCCTCTTTAAGCGCAATTGTAAACCACACTTGAATATTGTTTAAACTGTATTCTCTAAAGCGACATCAGAAACACCTTTCCAAAAGCACCCTGAAATTTTTTGAACGTATCAGATACACCCTGATAATCATTACTTTCAAGTGCATTCAACCATTTAGAATATAGTTTATCAATATTTTTGAATTCTTTGTTAAACTCTTCCGATTTTTTTGCAGCTTTCTTGAATTCAAGAACTTTCTTGTGGAGTTCCCTGACATTTTTGTCATTATGCTCTGCACCGGGATAATTTGCGGCATTCACCATATTGGTTGTCATAGTCACCTGCGAAAACCACCTGAACATCATATCCGTTAATGTAAGATGTCCGTTAATAGTATGTATCTTGTCAAAAAGCATACAGAACCTTGAACAGTTCATTGCCGCAACTTTATAATTCTCTTTTTCAACTCTTGTTTGTAATGCGTCAATGATATCGTAAAATCCCATAAAATATGATTTCCACAGCGGGTCATTTGAATATTCTTCAGGAGGATTGCCGGCATACTTTTTCTGAAGCTCGCCTAACTGCGTCCTGAACTCTTTTAATTCCTGAAGTATCTCTGCTTTTTTGTGCATTTCGGGCTTTTTAATCAACCCACAGGTCATTATTGCTTTTTTGTGAAAAGCCACAAAGTCTTTTTCGAAATTCGATTGTGCAAATGAGTGGCTGTCAATAACAGCTATCATAAACAGCACACTAACCAGTTTAATTGCAATTGTTTTCATTTTTCTGAATTTAAATGTTTTATGTTACCCTTACTTTAACTTTTTTCTTTTTACTATCGGCAATGTATGCAAACATAGGCACATAGATCAATGTCAGCAATGTCCCTATCAGTAAACCGCCAATGGCGACATCGGCGAGAGGGCTGAGGCGTTCAAGTCCGACAGCTTGTTCAAGTGCAATTGGTATCATACCTGCAATTGTTCCGAAAGCGGTCATCATAACCGGACGGAAACGAACCCGCACACTCTCAATAGCACTCTCATAAGGTGATTCGCCTTTTGCACGGTACATCTGGTAAAAATCAATTAGCAAAACCGCATTTTTAATTATGATACCAAACAGTAATAAAATCCCCAGCATACTCGGCATACAACTCGGCTTGTGGAAAAGGAGCATCCCCCAGGCAGCCCCAATCATTGACAACGGTAGTACGAATATCATTATCAGCGACAAACGCACCGACTTATAAATGGCTATCAATGCAATGGTCAAAATAAGTATTCCCAGTGCTATAGCTTTCATCATTCTCTGAAAACTGTCGTTAATCTGCGCAATATCACCTTCCTGAGTGATTATAACATCATTGTCACTTTTGATCTTTGCCAGAGCACTTTCGGCATCCTGCGTGAGATGTGTAACCGGCCTGTTGGCACGGTATCCGTTTATGTCAATGCTGTAAAGCATTTTATTCCTTTCGATCTTGGCATAAGTCAAATTTTTTGATATTTTGGCAACCTGTTCAAGAGGAATATCCCCCATCATTGTATGAATAGGGAGCAACCGCAGTGTCTGTTCGTTTTGGTTGAATTTCCCTTTCAGATAGAGTCGCACAAACTGTGTATTCATTGACTGTAAGTCGGCATTCAATCCCACTATCTGTCCTTTCACCGGTATTTGCATAGCAATCTGATAAGGTGTTATTCCATAACTTAACGCTTTATTTTCATCAATATCAAGAACGATTTCCGAGAAATCCTTATCCCAGCTTGTTGATACGGAAGTCAATCCTTTTATCTGACTAATTGATTTTTCCACTTCGTGTGATTTTTCTGCAAGCCCGTCCACTACGGGAGATTTCAGCCTCACATCAAGAGAAGCTTTTATTGAAGAAACGGCTGTTGCACCGAAATCATAAACATCATTCTTTTTAACACCTTCGAGTTTTGATATCCTGTTGCGCAGGGTATCTTCTATTTCCCATATTGTTTTATCCCTGCTGAAGCGGTCAACACAGTTGATGGTTATTGTTGCCTCCGAAGGAAGGTTGCCACTGCCAAGACTCAGCACACCTGCCTCACTCCCGAAAGCAACCGAACTTCTGACAGCCCAGGGTTGTTTGTTTACCCATTTCAAAAAGGGCTCAATTTTAGCTTCAGCACTATTAACCGTTTCGTTGGAACTGAATGCTACCTGAGCTTTTATAATTCCTGTATCCATAGGGGGCATAGCATCTTTACCAATGGTCGGCAATATACTTTTTACACTGATAAGCAATAGTATAACAACACCAAGTGAAAGAACCAATCTGCGTATAAAACGGTTTTTGCCATTTGAATATTTAATAACACCAACATAAGGCCCGACCAGTCGTCCGATAGTTTTGTTGTACAGGTTATCGAACCATATCTCAACTTTTGTTTTTCCGGTTCCTCTTTTAAAGAATGCCTCAAGAAGTTTTGGGATAAATGTTATGGAAAGGAAAAAAGAAATTAGCAGAGCAATGATTAAAGTAAAGATAAGAGGTTTGAAAATCTTTTCGGGGAAACCACCGATGAACATCAACGGAAACACAACGAAAATTGTGGCGATGGTGCCGGCCCATACAGGCCCGATGACCTCTTTGGTGCCTTTTGTAATTGCCGTTTGCAAGTCTTCCTTTAACTCGTTAAGATGCCGTTCAATATTTTCAAGAACTACAACCGCATTATCCGTCAACATTCCAAGTGCAAGTATTATTGCAGTGTATATCACAATGTTAAGCTCTCCACCGGTAAGCCATATCACAGCCATTGTGGAAAAGAAAACCATCGGGATAGTGATGGCGGCTGCGGCAATAGCTCTGAAATTCCCAAGAAAAATAAGAATAACGAGAAGGGTATAAAATATGGCGTCGCGCAGTGCCACAAGCATATTGTCGTTTGCAAGTTCGATAAGGTCACGTTGAGTATCGGATATCTCAAAGTCAATATTTGAATAGTGTGCAGCGAGATTTTTCATCTCTTTTCGCGCAGCCTTACTTACATCAAGAACGCTTCCTTTGGGAGCACGCTGAATAGCCAGTGCAATTGAAGGCTTGCCATTCCCGATATAACCACTGGTACGTTTTGCATATCCCCACTTCACATCAGCAATATCACCTATCCTGACATTTGGCATTACCGTTATGTTTTTTATCTTTTCAACTTCATCTTTCTCGCCATAGAACGTTATTGTATAGAAATTGTCATCACCTTTAACAAAACCGACAGGCATATCCCTGTTCAGAGTTTTCAGTGCCATAGCTATTTTGTCGAACTGTATTCCGTAACGCTTGGCTTTGAAAGGATCAACCTCAATATTAATTGAACTTTGATATCCCCCGAATATTTCAACATTCCCAATATCAGGATTACTTAATAGATAGGGCTTTATAAAGCTTTCAGCAATTTTCCTGATGTCACTCAAATTCATATCGTCATTTTTTGGTGACAACGATATGACATCAACGGGCAGAGTAAAATCACCGGCTGTGTAGATTGCCGGATTAACATTTGCAGGCAGTTTTCCCTTTGCTATTGACAGGGCGTTTGCAACATCAACTGCGGCGGCATTAAGACTTTTTTTGTAGCTGAATTCCGTTTTGACAATTGAAAAGTTGGCCACATTAATTGAGCTGATATCCGTAACCATACCCAACCTCGACACTTCCTGTTCGATGGGTTTTGAAACGGTATTGGCTGCAACCTGTGCCGTAGCACCGGGCACCTTTGTTATCACAATAACCTGGGGAGGATTGGCATCGGGAAAAAGATTTTTCGGCAATACAATCAATGCCACTATTCCCATAATAAAAAAGCCCCCAATAAGGGAATAGAGCAGGTACGGGCGTTTGTAAAAATAGTCAAACATAGTCTATCCCTCCTTAACTTTAAGTGAAACTCCGCTGGCGAGCTTTAACAAAATATCCTGTTTTGCAACAACGATCTTTTTACCTGCCAGATATTTGTCACTAATTGCAATACCGTTTTCTCCCGTCTGAATAATATTGACCTCCCGTGGAACAGCTTTGTCGCCTTCAACAAGCATTACATAACTTTTACCGTCACGATTCAGAACCGCATCAAATGGCAGTTTAACCGCCTCCCCGTCAAAGACCACAACATCAACGGTCATTCTGTTACCTGTTGTCATATTTTCTTCATTTGTATAAACCTTGTATTCGGATAATCCGTGGAATGTACTGTTCAGGGGAATTGCGTCATACTTGTTACCGTTAAGAATAATACCGGAAATTTTAAGGTCATCAGGTACTCTCACCATCAAATAGAAGCCGTTGTCAGCACTTAAGCCGGCAATGGGATGACCCGGCATTGCAATATCTCCTTTGTTGCTCATTGTTTTCGATATCCTGCCGTCAACAGGAGAGGTTATTATAGAATAAGTCAACATATTTTCAAGTTCATTCAGTTTCTGCTTTAAAGATTCGACTTTCGATTCCAGTCCTGCAATCTTACTTTCCTCCATTTGAGACTGTTCGATTGAAGCACCTTTGACTTTAAGCAATTCCAGGGTTCTTTCATGGGTCTCCCTCAGGTTGTCGAGGGCCTGTTGCTGTGCATCAATTTGAGACCTGACACTGCTGATATTACTTTTGACACTTGTGTTGTCAATCCTTGCAATGACATCACCCTTTTTAACCGTTGTTCCGCTAGGCTTTATATATTCAACCCTGCCTGCAATCTTTGTCGTTAACTTTACATCTTTGTCGTTTTGTGTCTCGGCAAGGTATGGAAGAGTTAGTCTGACCTGATCCACTAACGGGTTAAAAGTTGAAACAACTATTGAATACATTTTGGCAGGAGGCAGGTTGTTTTCCCTGTTTTTAGCCCTTTTGACCGCTAAAATTCCACCGATTACTACTACGATTATCACAACGGTCCATACTAATGTTTTTCTGTTTGTTTTCATTTTACTATCTCCTCTATTTTATTTCCGTATATAACAGCTAATTTCATCAACGTTTGCCATTTATCGGCTTGTGCTTTAAATAATTTTGATTCTTCAAAAAGCAGATCATCTTCATATTTCATATAATCTTCAATTGACATCCTGTCGTTACCGTATGCTACTTTTGCTACATCAAGCAGTTTTGATTTGTCTTTGATGCTGTTTTTGTAAAGTTCTATGGAGGTATTGAGCAGGGTCAGACTGATTTCCAATTGTTTTGCCTGCGATGTAAACTCCACTCTCATCTTGTCAAGTTCATTCTGAATATCAAGCATATCCAGTTTACTTTGCTTTATTTTCACATACTGGTCTTTTTCGAATATTGGTATTTTCAGTGTCACCCCCACTGTTGCAAAATCTTCGTTTACCGTTAACCCGTTGTTATAAGCATTTGCATAACTGTGATTGTAGTTACCGTGCAGAACCAAAGCAGGATATAGTTTCTCCTTTTCCGCTCTGACACCGAGTTTTGTGGCCTCAAGCTTTTGTTGCAGCGGTTCAAGAACTTTCAACTGTCCGTTTGAGTAGCTTCCGGTCTGTTCCATTTTAACCGGAGAAGATAGCCGCACGTTTGTAAGGGAAAATATCATTGCGATGGCCTTTTCCCTGTTCAGTGCCACGTCATTACGCATTATGTCAATTTCATTAATCCCGTTATTTATCTTCAGCAGTGCCGATTCCGGCGCACGACCGTTGTCAACCTTAATTTGAACGATCTCCCTGACCTTTTGCAAAGAGTTGCGCTTTTTCTCCAAAGCCTTATCAAGAGCCTGCATATATTGCAGGTTTGCATTGGAACTGACGATAACGGCTTCATTTTTCATCAGGTCAATTTCCCTTTTGATCTGAGCCGATTGATACATCATTTTTGCTTTTGATGCCATTGTGTATATAGACTTAACAAACAGAGGCATCGAAAGTGCCGCTCCACCACGAAAAATATTCTGGCTGAATGGCTGGGCAACAGAAGGATTCTTCACCATTGCAAGCAAGTCGTTTGGTGCAATGGGTAGCATTCCTGCCGGAGTGTTAGCATAATCATATTTGCCAAATATATCCAATTTGGGGAACAACATACTGTTTGCCATACTCTTACCGAGAAGAGCACGCTCCATCATTATCTCATCGCTCTTTATCTGCGGATTTGTTTTGAGCGAATCGAACAGCACACCTACTTTGTCCACCTCCTGCGCTTGCAGTATCACCGGAAAAAGTAAAATAATAAGGGTTTTTTTGTACATTTTTTTGTCCTTTATAATAGATTATAATAATATTTATATTAAGCAAGTACTTACTTTTTAATAGTTCAAAAAAAAACTAACTTTTCTTCAAAATTTTCAAAATCAGGTCATACATTCTTTTGCAAAAGTTATTTCGCTCAAATTTTTCTCTGCTTAAAACCATTTCAATATTCAGGGATAAGGGTATGCCCATATACAAAGTTGCAAAGTCAGTAACCGGAACAGCTTCATCCCATAAACCCATAGCTATACCATCTGAAATTATTTTCACTGCAAGCTGTTTTTGACTGTTAAATATGTAGTTAAGCTTTGTGATCATTTCATTGTCATTTTCATAGGAGGCTTCTGAAAACAAAAGTATTGTGATTCCCTTATTTTCAATCAGATAAGTAACCGTTTTACACAAATAATTATAGAGTCTGTCAGCTGGTGGAGAATTCTCAAGCGAAGTACGACGCAGGTCTTCTATAAGGTCGTTTATCACATCATCCATTATGGCGAGGATAATTTCTTTCTTTGATTTGAAGTGCCTGAATATACTACCTTCGCTTATACCCACCTCTTTGGCGATGTTTTTTGTCGAAACCTTCTTTAAACCGTCGCGAAAAATAATTGACAATACTGCTGCCTTTATTTCTTCCTGCCTTATATTTGTTGACTTACGTTCCATAAGTAAATAATTGCTTGCAAAGTTATAATGTTTATTTCAATTGTCAAGTATTTACATATATTTTTTTGAGTTTTTTTGGGTTATTCTTCAATGAACTCCTTCAAACATTGAATAAATTGTGGGGTTCGCAGGTATCCAAAAGATTTATGAGGGTTGGCAATACGGTTCATAACATAATTGTTAGTAACCAGTTTATCAGTACATTTTACACCCCTGCTGTTTGCCGCAAAATCATCGGCAAGTTTATAATCAAGTGCTATCTTATCCATAATATCCGAAAAATTATACCAGTGTTTCTGCACTGCCTCCGGTGTTTGAAGTTTTATAGTGCCGAAAGTACTTTTGGAGTGCGCCGCAATCCTGCTCATAACAAAAGGTGCACCAAGCGGTGCACCCATTGTTACAAAGGTATGAATCTTTGTACCTAAAGCAATAAAACTTAGAACATCGAAAGCAATAATTGCACCCATTGAATGGCTGACGAGCATTATGTCGTCATTGTGATGTCTGTTCAATATCCCGGTCAGGCGGCTGATGATTTCCTCTTTGACCTGGAAATTAAATTCCGAGTCAAATTGGCTGTCACCGTTAAAATATACCTCCAGTTCATGAAAATATTTATGTAGCAATTTTTGAGAAACAAAAGCATAACGCAATTTATAATCCTTTTCCAGGAAAATGCTATAAACAAGCTTTTTAAACAGATCAATAAATTTCTGGCGTATCTCATGCTTTTCAACCTTGAATTTTTTTGGAGCTTTTGTATATATTTCATCAAGATAAAATGGGCTGTCTTTATCTTTTACATCAGGTGTCTGGGGTCTTTCATAGAGTAGGTCTGCCCAGTAAACCAACTCGAAATCAGGGAGATTTATTTTCAAACCCAGATTTTCAATTCCTTCTCTAATAGACATCTCTCCCCACTTTTCAAGAAGCTCTTTCGGCGGTTTGTTACCCAGTCCGTGTATTGCAATTATAACTTTGGCCATTTGTTTGGCAAATTTACATTATTTAGAATAAATAAACCCATACAATTCCATTAGCCTCTTACCGGTGTTTTTTGCATCTCTTAGTGCCAGCGGGTCGTTATCAAGGTTTCCCATTTCCGTAAAGGTGAAGCCGAGGGCACCACTGCCACCGAGTATCATTCGGTGGCGGAGCATAAAGGCATGAAGTGTGTTCAGGGTGCTTTCCATATACCTCCTCCCGGTAACTACGTAGCCTCCGATCTTGTTTTTCAGTTGGCCTTTCATCCACCAGGTACGTTCCATGAGTTTTTTGATGTCAACACTGACGTCAGAAAATTGTGACGGACTGCCGAAGATGATGATTTCGGCCCACAGCATCTGCTCAAAAACCTTTTGCATATCGTCGTTTACCACGCAATTGCCCGTTGTCTTGCATTCCCTGCATGGGCCGCATCCTGATAAATCCAGTTGCCCTAAAAAGACCCGCTGTATTTCTGCTGAATCCGGGAATGCGGATAAAGCTGCATCCATCATCCGGGCCGTGTTGCCCTCTTTGCGGGGGCTTCCATAAATTGCCAGTACTTTCATAAGCCTTATCTGTTTAACAGTTGATACAAATTGTCTGCCTCACTCTCGAGCAGCAAAGAATTGAAAGTAGTAAGGAGGCCGTCGGCGAGAAATTTAACATTAAAGCCTTTGGTCATCAGATAGTGCATGGCAACGTTCGACCGGATATTATTCGGACAAACCAATACGATTATTTTATCTTTTTCCAGCTCATCAAGTCGGTCGGGCAATTCATTGATCGGGATGTTTTTGAACAAACCGCTGTTCCATATTTCATATTCTTCCTTAAAGCGGATGTCAATAACCTGCAAGGTATCGGAAGGGAGTAACTCAATCAATCGCTTACTGCTCATTTTCATGGCAGGGATCGATGGGTAATCAAATTTTCTGATGTAATCTTCAAATGTTGTCATAGTTTTAATTTTATATATTTTTGATTTCACATTTATTTTTGTCAAAATATTTTCCCATAACAAAGCCTATTAAAATAAAAACCGGGACTGAAAGTACGAGGCGGAGGAGGGAAAAATTTAAACCGAGAAACCCTATTTCAAAAGTCAGCATGGGAATTTTGGCCATTGTAAAAGCACTCAGGTAGATAAATATGTTTACCGAGGAGCATCCTTTTTCTTTTAATAAAAAGGCTACGGGAAAAGCGGCGTACAAAGGCCCGGACTGCAAAAAAGCCAAAAGCATCACAAGCAAAATGCCTTTAATGCCTGAATTTTCCCCGATATGTTTTTGGACTTTTTCTTTGGATATCCATACATCAAACAGGCCAATAATTATAAACATAACCGGCAGCACGAAAATCATTTCCTTTAAGAACATCCGGAAATTGTCCTTGAAAATTTGAACCCCCGGATTAAAATGAAAATAAAAAGAACCGGCCACAAATATGGTAAATGCAGTAATAATTGCATAATCAAATTTATATTTCATTAAATACTGCTTCATCATTTTTTAAATTAAATAGTAAATAAAAGCCATAATGCCCCCAACGATGATGGCACCGAAAAAGCTGAGTGTATTCCTGATAATTGCTGTTTTTAGCCCGAAATATTTTTTTTCGATGGGAATGGTCAAAATCCCCACCATTTTCAGAGTTGTGATAAATACGGCAATTACCGATAAACTAACCCCTGAATGAACAAGTATCCCCGATAAGGGATATGCGATAAAGCCCGGGAGAATTGAAATGGAACCAAGAATGGCTGCCGATAAATATGCACCCCATCCGGCTTTTGCACCAAGGTAATCCATGAGCACTTCGTTGGAAATAAAGTGCAGGACAACGCTGATGATGATGATCACCGATAATAAGGTGGGTAATATCTTCATGAATTGCATCCATCCCTTTTTGATCCCTGCTATTGTTTTTTCGCGATCGAACAAAAAAGAAATAACAATAAGAATCCCTGTAACTACCGTCATTGCAATCATACTATTTCCTTTTTATGTTTTTGCCATTCATTTGCAGGGTTTAGCATTCATATATTGAAACCTAATTTTCAAAGCCCGGATAGTAAAATCCCTTTTCGGCAGGTTCCTGTCCCGAGCAGGGGATACAAACTTTTTTGCCGTCTTTGATCCGCAGGTAACGCTCAAATACATATTCCCCGCAGACTTCACATTTTGTTTTGTTAAATGAGCCTTTCAAGGGCGTGTATTTAAAATCGGGCAACATTTTCACATTGAACAATTCTTCGTCAGTTGCCTTTAATACCCTATTAATAATGTCCTGTCTGACATCTTCGGGAATCTCAGACGGTTGAATACCTTTTTTGCGGAATTTGAAAAATTCGTGGGGTGCCAAAGAATCGGCAAACTCATTTTTCAGCGCTATACGGATTCCCCCTTTTTCGGGATACCAAAAGGTAGCAGCTACTTTCCCGTAATACAGTTTTTCTATCAAGCCTTTTCCAAAGGTGGCCCCGGTAGAGGCCATGATGCCGTCTTGCATACAGCCTTGCGGATGGCCTACTCCCATTTCGGAAAGTACATGCATCTCGTGGTTTGGGCTTTTGTTTACCCTTAGTTTTTGCATGGCCAAAGTACCCATCCGGTAACCGATGGGCATAAAAGGACATTTGTGGCCGTGAAACTCAAATGCCCAGTCTGGAATTTGAAACATAACTTTAAATTTTACTTGAAATCATTAAAAAATAGAGGGAGCTTATTTCAATAAGAACAGCTCTCGACACATAATAAATTTTATTTAGCTGCGCAATCCTGGCAAACGTGTTTATTGCCCTTTATGCGTGCATATTCGGTAACGACCATTTCGCCACATTCTTCGCAAGCAAAGCTGTTGAAGGTGTGTGCCCCTTCTTTCCAGGGATAATCAAAAACTTCCGAAACATTCATGATCATTTCTTCGGGCGCATTCATCACTTTTTCAACGAGTGGCTGAACGGCATCATCGGGAACCTGTGTTGGGGGAACACCCTTTTCGCGGTAATTTTTGAAAAAATCAGTTTTCTTGGTTTGAAGCATGGCCTCGGCTTTTGGGCTCACCCTGACTGCCTTTTTTGTTTTTTTATCGATTAAGGTCAAACCCCATTTGCCCTTGTGGCTTTTCTCGATATTGCCTTTACCAAAAGTACATCCGGTGATCACCTGTACGCCATCGGCAAAACAGGTTGCGCAATGGTTATCGCCGAGTTCAAGGATGGCATGGATAGCACTGTCGCCGGTACGTTCAACGTCCAATTTGTTCATGGCAGCGGCTGCTACCCTCAAGCCGTTTGGCATGGCCGGACATTTATGCCCGTGAAATTTTTGCCCGAATTCGAGCCAGTCTTTTGCATTAGTCATTTTATTATTGTTTTAACTGTTAATAATTTCTTTGTTTTATCCTCCGAAGCCTTGGCATAGGAGGCTTGTCATTTGCGCTGCGCGCGTCATTTGATTTAGTGAATAAATAATTGAAATTGTAAAACCGTGATATTACTTAGCTTTCCTCCAACTTCACGGAAACCGGTATCGAGGGTCAGCATCATTTTGTAATCATCCATTAAATAATTGTAACCGATATTGACTTGTGGTTTGTTTAAATCCGATGCGTAAATACTTTCGTAGAGATCGTAAGTTAAAAAAATCTGGTTCTTCGGATTGAGTTTAATAGTTGCTAAACCATAATAGCCTTCGGCAATCCCATTTGAAAGATTGGCCTGGAAATATTCGGCCTGGAAATTAAAAACCTTACTCGTAAATAAAGCATAAACGTTCCAATGATATTCATCTCCTGAATACAGCACTGTATCTGGCAATATCCGCAGTAATTGTAATTCATCTGCTTTGCGGTACATTACAGAATAACCCAGCCGCAATTTCGATTTATTTAAAGCGAAAGTGTAGGATAAATTGTGGGTCAGCATGATGCCCTGATTATCGAAACGGTAATACTTGATCCCATATCCGTTAAAAATCCCTGCGTTAAATTCCAATCTTTTTTTATTGTCATGCAGATTGTATTGGGCTCCGATATCGCGCACACCAAGTGTCCCGTCGGGAATGAGGAACATGACAGGTCGTGAACGCTCGACACTCGGTATCAGATAGTCGGGTTGGAAACGCTGCACGCTGAATTTAGGAATAAACTGCCCGAAACGGATGGATGAATTTCCCCAACGATAATCCACAAATATATCCTGTAAAAAGAATTTTTCTTTTTGGAGGCTCATGAAAATAGCCTGCGCTTTAAACGACCAATGTTTTGAAAATTCCGGCTTTGATTTGATCCAGAACTTCAAGCGGCGAACAGAAAAGTTGGTATAATCATCAAAATTTGAAGCAGCCCGCAATTGGGTATATGAATGCCATTCGACGGGAATATCACTTGTTTTTTGTGCATTAACCCGAAAGGTGCAAATAAGCAAAAGCAGCACTAATCCATTTATCTTCATACCGGTAAAATTTTCAGAAAACCAGAATTATTATGTGCTTGAGGGATAAGTCGCATAGATGTTTCCGTCGGTCTATTTTCGGGGATGTCTGTTTTGTGTTTCGCCTGGTAGGTAATTGCACCGTAGGTCATTTTGGCGGCAATAACAAGCAGTATGATGGCATATATGACTTTCACCTGTTTCGATTTTGCTTTTTGGGTCATATATCTGCCACCCAATTGTGAACCGATAATAACGGCCACAACTACAATGCCCGTTAACATCCAGTTCATTTCACCCTGTGCCATATGGCCAA
>JAOZOC010000034.1 GCA_029933495.1 Bacteroidales bacterium | reverse complement strand
TAAACCAATACAACCAAAGCATATTAAAAAGAATATGCCACAGGTCGTAATGCAAAAACATATATGTAAAAACCGTCCATGGCCTTGTTATCAGTTTCCCGACAGAAGCTGGAACAGCAAGCCATTCAATAATGTTGTCAATATATGGAACTTTGAAGAGGTCGAAAATAACATCGAGTATCATAATTGTCATCCACACAGCCACATTAATCAGTATGAGCTTCACAAGTATGTTATTGTTCCTGAAATATGCTTTCAGGTCTTGCAGTGGATTCCTTTGATAGTTATTTCCTGTGTTATACATCCAGACAAAAATTCAGTTAGCGTTTTTTCCAATATAGCAGAAGCAGATAACCAAATATCATGCCACCCAAATGTGCAAAATGAGCAACGTTGTCTGCAGTTCCGGATATACCAGAGAAAAGCTCTATTGCACCGTAAATCATTACAAAATATTTTGCTTTCACCGGAATTGCAAAATAGACATATATCAACGAATTTGGGAACATCATCCCGAAGGCAAGTAAAATTCCAAACACTGCACCGGATGCCCCAATTGTTGTTGTGTTTATCAATATATTAAGTTTACCAATAACGGGGTCAGCAAAATTCTTTCCCTCCATCAACAGATCATAGCCCTTTTCCTGCACATAGCTAATCATTTCAGGGTCTAATCCACTTTCAATATGTGATATTCTGAAATAAAGCACCAGCAATTGTATCAGGCCGGCACCAATACCGGTTACCATATAATAGACCAGAAATCGTTTAGGTCCCCACACATTTTCCAGAGCATTACCAAACATCCACAATGCAAACATATTAAACAGAATATGAGTAAAGCTTCCGTGCATAAACATATATGTCACCAACTGGTGAGGTCTGAACACCGGTGATGTGAAATAGTGTAATCCAAGATATTCGCTAAGATCTATTCTGCTTGAAAATGCTATTGTTCCAATAAAAAAGAGTGTGTTAATTATCAAAAGATTTTTAACAACTGGAGGCAATACTTTAAATCCGGTTGGTCTGAATTGTACCATTCTATATTAAATTCAAGTTTAGTGTTAATTAAATTGTTCGTCAAGATAACTCAATGTCAGGATTCTCAATGTCGGTCTTCCGTCAGGTGAAACCTCAGGCATCCTGCAAGCAAATAACTGATCAATGAGCGATTTTATCTCTTCAGTCTTCAGTTTTCTTCCCTGTTTTATCGAAAGGTTGACCGCCATTGAGCGTGCTAAATTAATCTTTTTATCCTTTGCAAGCTCTTTCAGATTTTTTTTGAAATTTTCAATTATACCTTCTAAAACACCTTTGATATCCTGATTGTTCATTTCGGCAGGGTTGCCATTTATGATAAAGGTATTTTCTCCAAAATCCTCAATATCAAAACCTAAAATCTTCAACTCTGCTTCAATCTCTTTTAAAATTTCTGCATCTGAAGGAGAGAATTGCACAGTAACCGGAAAAAGCTGCTGCTGTGATGTTCCCTTTTGTGATTCAAGCTTTTCGAGAAACCTCTCAAACAGAATTCTTTCGTGTGCTCTTTGCTGGTCAATCACTAAAAGCCCCGACCTCATACTGCTTACAATATATTTACTGTGTAATTGGAAAATGGTGTCAGTGCCCGTTTCTGCTTCCTCTCCCTGAGCTTTAAAAATGAGCTTTGCTTCATCTTCCTTGGGCAATTCAGTCTCCTGCCTGTTTTGTGTGAATTCATCATCACCGTAAAGCTTTTGCCAGTTGCGTGTATCAGGTTTATGATGCTGTTGAAACGATGATTTTTCTCCACGCTGAGCTTCAACATCAAAGGGATTATAATTTTCGTCAACCTTAACTGTTGGCTGATTTACCTCTGTGCTTCTTGGGAGAGGTGTAATGTCAATACCTTTCTCTATGTCAAAGTCAATGGAAGGGGTAAGGTTGAATTTGCCAAGTGCCTGTTTGACTGCCGAGCTCAGCATTGCATAGATTACCTGATTATTCTCAAAATTAACCTCCGTTTTAGTCGGATGGATATTTATGTCAATCTCGTTGGGATTTATATCAAAATAGATGAAGTAGCTGGGAAATGTATCCGATGGGATAAGCTCTCTGAAAGCATTGTCAACAGCATGATTAAGGTACGGATGTCTTATATATCTGCCATTCACAAAGAAATACTGCTCACCTCTTGTCTTTTTTGCAAACTCCGGTTTTACAATGAATCCTGTAATATTAACCAGATCGGTTTTTTGCTCAACAGGAATTAACCTGTTGTTATAAGAAGTACCAAAAAGTGATGCTATCCTTTGCTTTAAAACTGACTTTACTAATTGAAAAAGCTCACGGTTCTCATTAAAAAAAGTAAATTTTATCTCTGGATAAACGAGCGCCACCCTTTGAAACTCTTCAATAACATGTCTTAGCTCGGTTGTATTACTTTTTAAAAATTTTCGTCGTGCCGGAATGTTAAAAAAGAGGTTTTTTATTGAAAAGGATGTGCCGTTTGCAGCAGAGCATGGTTCGTGGCTTTTAACTTCCGAACCTTCAATTTTAATGCAGCTTCCCACTTCATCCTCAATCCTCTTAGTCTTAAGCTCTATTTGTGCTATAGCAGCAATTGAGGCAAGTGCTTCACCGCGAAACCCTAATGTTCTGATAGTAAACAGGTCTTTGGCATCGCTGATTTTTGAAGTGGCGTGGCGCTCAAAGCTCATTCTTGCATCCGTTTCCGACATTCCGCACCCGTTGTCAACAACCTGAATTAGAGTCTTGCCTGCATCCTTAATAATTAGTTTAATATCATCGGCACCTGCATCAATGGCATTTTCGAGCAACTCCTTAACAGCCGAGGCAGGCCTTTGAATTACCTCTCCGGCAGCAATTTGGTTGGCAACAGAATCAGGTAAGAGATGTATTATATCTGACATTAATTATAATCGATGTTAAAAATTCGCAATCTGTTATTGCCTGTACAAAAACTCAGGCTTACTTAAAAAAGAAATAATAAAGCAGTGCAATGACAATGGCAATATATATTACAACACTGACATTTGCTTTTCTCTGTCGTACAGAAGAGCCTTTTCGCATTCGCTTCCAGTCTTTTCCAACACGGCTTTTAAAATCGGCCTTTTCCCCATCCTCCGAAATACCCAACTCTCTTCTTCTTTGTTCCCAATATTCCTTCTCCTCATCATAATAACGAGTTTGGAGATTAAACCTTTTGGGTTTAGGAGTTTTGAAGAAGACCATTCTCATTTTAAAGTATTTTTTGCAAAGGTATGACATTTGATAGAAGAAATCGCTATTTTTGTAATATTAAAAAACGTTAAAATAATGGATATATCAAAGGATAATAAACTTAGAAATTTAATTGTTGTAGGCGACAGGCTTTTGATAAAGCCGGTTTCACATACATCAAAAACTAAAAGCGGACTTTATCTGCCACCTGGATATAAGGAGAAGGAGGAGGTGCAGTCAGGATATGTTATAAAAGCAGGGCCTGGATTTCCAATACCTCTGCCAGGTAGCGATGTTGAGGAGCCCTGGAAAAACCCGGATGAAAATATTAAATATATCCCGTTGCAGGCTAAAGAGGGCGATCTGGCAATTTTTCTGCAAAAAGGTGCTGTTGAGATAATGTATGAAGGTGAGAAGTTCTTTATTGTCCCTCAGCATTCTGTGCTGCTACTGGAAAGGGATGAGGATTTGTTTGAATAGTTTGCAGGATATGTGACAATCGTCCACTCTTGCAACTTACATAACTTAAAAATTTATTCAGTTATTAAACGTACCTCTCAGGAAGATACCCTCTCTCCGTTAATTCCGATGGCTCATTTATTTCTATGCAGTTTTGATCGGTCAGGAGAATTAATCTGTTACAAAGTTTCAGTATATTGCGATAGTCGTGATCAGCTATCATAAAGCATTTTTCATCTTTTTTACTTTCAATGAGCTGGATAATTCGCTCTTTTAACAACGGTTCTATCCCTGAGAAAGGTTCGTCAAGAAGAATAATTCCGGCAGGATGGTTTACAATAAGCAGTATCTCAAAATAACGCGACTCCCCTGAAGATAGTTCCATCGGTTTTCTTGTGAGATACTTGTTGATTAGGGTGTCTTGTTGAATCTCCTCTTTTATCCTCTGATCTTTTATAAACAGGTCAATAATCTTATCTAATGCAATATTTGCAGGCAGAAAGTTGTACTCTGGAAGATATGCAACGAGGTTTCCTTTTTGAAATGGTTTGTCAATAATTTCGTTGTTAATTCGCAGATGCTTGAATTGAGGTGTAACTGTCCCGAAAATAATTTTTAACAATGTACTTTTTCCGCTTCCGTTTCTTCCAAGTACACCTGTAACATCTCCAATCTTACAATTAAAATATACATTCGACAGGATTCTCCGGTTGCCGTATGAGTGTGTCAGACTATCTATTTCGAGTGTGCTATATGGCATTGATAATGATTATTAGAATATAAACAGCAAGAACAACAGGCAAATTGAATAGCCAGGCAGCACTAATAAGCTGAATTTTAGTCAGACCGAGGTTATAATAAAAATAATAACGTTTGTGGTATTTTAAAGAGTAAAAATAGATTGCAAATAAAAATCCGCCAGTAAATAAAGAAAAAGAAAAGACTGAGAAAAAGCCTGTAAGAGAGGTAGTTGGTGAACCGCCTGCAAATATTCCAAAAAATCCAATCGCAACTGAAATTATCAGGTTAAACCTGAATATCTCTTTTGAAAAATTTAGTGCAGGTCTGAGCATTATATCTTTTAAATATGGTCAATGGCCATACTTTATTTTGTTGGAATTTTTGCAAGAACAGGAAATCTTTGCTCCGCAAGATAGAAAGCTCCAAAGAACAAGGTATTATAAAAAAGATCACCGAGAACACCATTATTCAGAAATGGCAATCCTGCTGTGTAACTCTCGAGCAGGCCTGCAAAATTCTGAGGATAGAACGGACTGCCAATCCACACTGCAAAGTTTGTAATTACAAAGAACAGAACTGATGAACTTACCGAAGCAAGCAGCAGTGATCCAATCTTAACCCTGTTTTTTAACATCATCCCGAATACTACAATAATTGCAAAGCTAATGTAAACAGCTATCATATATGAATGGAAACCAAGGAGCATATCCGAAATAAATAGAGCTGCCATTGGTATTAAGAAAGCAAGATACTTCTTATTGAAATAAGTACCTCCAAAAAGAGCCATTGCAGCAATAGGAGTGAAATTAGGCCAGTGGGGGATAAGCCTGAAAGCAGCACCGGCAATAATAACTGTAAGAATAAATAAGAATCTGGGGTTTAATGTCTTGTTGTTCATCGTTCAATTATTTTAGATTTTACGTTTACAAAAGTAAATAAATCATGGATATGATTATTAATAAAACAAAAGTAATTCAATCAATTATCTACAAAGTTCTCATCTCCATATATTGCGAGGCCGCCAAGAGCCGTTTCTCTATATAAACTGGGGATATCATTTCCTGTTTCTTTCATTACTTTTGTAACAACATCAAAACTTATAAAGTGCTTGCCATCAGACAGGATAGAGAACCGTGCAGAATCAAATGCTCTTACAGCACCATGTGCATTTCTCTCGATGCAGGGTATCTGAACCAATCCATTAATTGGGTCGCATGTTAAGCCCAGATGATGTTCTAATCCCATTTCAGCAGCATATTCGATTTGTGAGGGAGAGCCGCCTGCCAATTGCGTTGCCGCAGCTGCTGCCATAGCGCAGGCTGTACCTACTTCTCCCTGGCATCCAACTTCGGCACCTGAAATTGAAGCATTGTGCTTTACAATATTCCCGACTAATCCTGCTGTTGCCATCGCCCTGATAATTTTATCATCACTAATCTCAAAATGCTCCTGACTTATTTTTAATACAGCAGGTAATATTCCCGACGAACCACAAGTAGGAGCAGTAACTACTTCTCCTCCTGAGGCATTCTCTTCGGATACGGCAAGAGCGTATGCAAATATTTTACTGATTGTCCTGGCATGATCACGCAAACCCTTTGACTTTGAATAATAGGAAGCTGCTTTTCTCTGTAGTTTTAAACCTCCGGGAATAAGTCCTTCGTTTGTAATTCCATTGGATATAGCCTTCTTCATAACTTCCCAGACTTCATGGAGGTAATCTTTTATTTCATCCCCCTCGGTTTCAAATACAAGCTCCCAAAATGTCTTGCCAGTCTCTTTGTAATGGTTTAAAACATCCTGCATGTTTTTTTGACTATAAATATTAGCTGGTTTTGAGTTTTTGTTTTTATCGTCAACAATTTTTCCGCCTCCAACACTATACACCAGCCATTTGTCGGGTTTACTGTTTTTGTCTGCTACCTCAAATTCTAAAGCGTTAGGATGAAATTCCTTAGCTTCATCCTTTTTCCAGATAATTTCAACATTTGCAGGTTCCAATTCATTTATTATTGCAACATCAGTCAAATGCCCTTTTCCTGTTAATGCTAAGCTGCCATATAAAGTGACTTTAAACGATTTTACCTTTGGATGTTTATTTTTATATTGTTGGGCAGCTCTGTCCGGTCCCATTGTATGACTACTTGAAGGGCCTCTTCCAATTCGGAATAATTCTTTTATTGATTCCATTGTCTGCTTTGATTATGATATCTATTTCGTTCCATTCCAGTACTTTTTTTATTCACCGTATTATAATAATTGAACAAAAATAAGACTTTTTAAATGATAATATGCGAATTTGCTTAGCAAATACTATTTAGTACAAATCGTTATTATGTTACTTTTGCAAGACTTTAGAATTACGGGCTTTTAGATGAAAGATTTATCGGTAGGGAAAGAGAGTAAGTTAATATTGCAGTTTGCCACACCAATGCTGCTTGGCAATGTGTTTCAGCAATTATATAATATTGTTGATAGTATCATCATTGGCAGGTTCATCGGCAAGGAGGCTCTTGCCGCTGTGGGCGCGTCATTTCCAATATTGTTTGCTGTAATTTCTCTTGTTATCGGATTTGCAACCGGAGCTACAATAATTGTTGCACAATATTTTGGGGCAAAGCAGATGGAGAAGGTGAAACGGACTATTGACACCTTTTATATTGTTATGTTTTTTGCTTCAATAGTTTTCAGCGCACTTGGGATCTATTTCAGTGATGATATTTTCCGTCTTATCCAGCTTCCTGAAGATGTACTGCCATACGCCAGTCTCTATCTCAAGATTTATCTATCGGGTCTGGTATTCTTTTTTGGATTCAATGGTACCTCTGCAATACTCCGGGGGTTAGGCGACTCAAAAACACCGCTCTATTTCCTGATAATTTCCACTTTTGCTAATATCTTTTTCGATATTCTTTTTGTTGTTGTATTCAAATGGGGAATTGCAGGTGTTGCAATTGGGACTATTATGGCTCAGGGCGGAGCATTTATTACAGCCATCATCTATCTTAACAAATATCACAAAGTGGTTAAGTTTTCGCTGAAGAATATGGTGTTCGACAGAGATATCTTTAAGAAGAGTGTCAGAATAGGCCTTCCTTCAGGTTTGCAACAATCCTTTGTAGCGCTTGGTCTTATGGCTTTAATCTGGATTGTCAATCTTTTCGGTACAGATACGATAGCAGCTTATTCTGTTGCCATGCGTATTGATTCACTTGCTATGATGGCTGCAATGAACTTTGCCTCTGCTCTCGCAACTTTTGTTGGGCAAAATCTTGGTGCTAATAAACCTGAAAGGGTGAGATCCGGCTTGATTGCCACACTTAAAATGACGACAATTATTTCAATCACAATTTCTATAATTGCAATTTTGTTTTCTAAACAACTTATGGGTATATTTACAACTGACGAGAATGTAATTGCTATTGGCGCCAGGTATCTTATAATTGTTAGCTCTTTTTATGTAATGTTTTCAACACTTTTTGTGATTAGTAGTGTTATGCGCGGTGCTGGTGATACTTTGGTTCCGATGTTTATAACTTTGCTTGCTTTATGGGTTGTTCGCATTCCGGCTGCCTATTTCCTGTCAAGGCATTTCGGGGTTGATGGTATCTGGTGGTCAACACCGATGGGCTGGTTTGTTGGCATGACATTCTCATTTATATATTACAAGACAGGCCGTTGGAAAAGGAAAGCAATAGTGAAGTATGATGAAGATAAGCTGGTTTTGTAATTATTTTAATGTTAGAGCGTCCACACCCGGATTCATGCAGATATTAAACCTTGCAGGATAGCCATTATCCTGATTTTAACCCTTTTAATACTTTCACAGCCTGTCTTCTTCCATAATCTATCATTTCCTCCGACCGATAGAACTCAAACATATCGCAGGAGCGTCTGGAGATTGGGATAAGGATATCAGGCTTATGTCTTTCAATGGCAATTTCAGTAAGTCTTATCTGCATTGCATAAAGAGATCTGTTCATTAAGTCAAAATACCCTGCATGCTTCTCCTTCTCAGATTTAAAGAATTTTGACCATTGCTTATTGAAATGATCAAAGGCTTTCTTGTAATTCTTATCTTCTTTCTCGGTGGGCCTGTATTTTGCTGATGGCCTGTAACGAATGTCCGCATTCAGATCAACAGCAACAAGAATGTCACCTTCTGAGCGTTTAACAAACTCAATAGGCATAGGATTAAGAACACCACCATCAACCAGGTATGAGTTTTTATATTTTGTTGGAGTAATGACTGTTGGGATTGCAACTGAGGCTCTTATTGCATCTGTAAGACTGCCGGATGTAAAAACAACCTCCTTATGATTTTTAATATCAACGGCAATTGCGGCAAAAGGAAGTTTTATATCTTCTATATTTACATCTCCAATAATTCTCCTCATTTCTTTAAAGATCTTTTCACCCTTAATAAGTCCGCCTTTTGTAATAGCAAAGTCCATAAGCCTGATTATATCCAGCTTACTCAGACTTGTTACCCAATTTTTATACTCCTCCATTTTCCCGACAGCGTAAACACCTCCCACAACTGCACCTATTGATGTTCCAGCAATTGATGTTATGTTATAACCTGCTTTTAGCAGCTCTTCAATAACCCCAATATGTGCTATTCCACGTGCACCCCCTCCGGAAAGGACAAGGGCAATATTTTTGGTTTCTTTAGTCATCTTCGTTTAATTTTGTTTTGCCAAATCGCCGAGCGATTAAATAGTCAATCCCTAAAATCATCAATTTGTCATCAAACTTATCAGAATAGGAACAAACAGAAAGTTTATAATCATCAACCAATTGGTATTGCCTGAAATTTACATCCTGAACGCTGTCAACATCACTAAACAGATGAAACTGTCCCTTGCTGCCGGAGATGGTAAATGTGCTGAGTGGCTTAGTCAGTCCTTTACCAAGAAGCTTCAGGTAGCTCTCTTTCATTGTCCATAAATCAAAGAAATATTTCAGTTTTTCATCTCCTGTTTTGGAAAATAACTCTCTCTTTTCGCTTTCCGAGAAGAACCTTTCAGCGATTTCGAAATTTACAGGTTTAATTTTTTCAATATCAATACCCACTTCAAAATTATTACAAAATGCTGCTACGACCCATTCGCCACTGTGTGAAATATTAAAGTAAACAGGATTTTTTTCAAGATATGGTTTACCCTTTTCGGATTTTATAAAATTGAAACTATCAATAGTGTTTTTGAGTTTGTCTGCAAGAATCCTCCTTGTCATCAGTTCACCAAACAATGATCGTTGCAAAACATTAACGATTCTATATCTAAGCATCGACTCCCTGAGTTCTCCAGGAAGAAGTGCCAGAAGTTCATTTTTTACTTTCAGAAACTCCTGCTCCGATAATATTTTTATAGCATAAACCTCAATCATTGTCCATCTGTAGAATTGATTTTGCAAAAGTAGGTAATCTTTAGAATGATTTTTCATCTCTTATCAATACAATTTCTTACTTTTGAATTTTTAAAATCGAATAATATACGGATGACAAAAGAGGAAGCAAAAAAAAGGATTACAGAACTTGCGGGTATTATTAATAAGCACAATCACCGTTATTATGTATTGGCAAGCCCTGTGATAAGCGATTATGATTTTGATATGCTTCTTGAGGAGCTGACAAGATTGGAAGAGCAATACCCTGAATTTGTACAACCCGATTCTCCTACAAAAAGGGTGGGAGGAGATATCACGAAAAATTTTATTCAAAGGCAGCATAAATATCCGATGCTCTCTCTTTCAAATACTTATTCCGAAGCTGAATTACTTGATTTTGACCGCAGAGTAAAAAAGGTCACAGGTGAAGACGTGGAGTATGTTTGTGAGCTGAAATTCGATGGAGTTTCAATTAGCCTGACTTACATAAACGGACTTCTCAACCAGGCATTGACACGCGGTGACGGTGTAAAAGGAGATGATGTGACGGCAAATGTCAAGACGATAAAATCAATTCCATTGAAAATTCAAGGTGATTACCCTGATGAATTTGTTATCAGGGGTGAGGTATTTATGCCTAAAGATGGTTTTGCAAAATTGAATGAGATTAGGATAGAAATAGGTGAGGAGCCCTTTGCAAATCCCCGCAATGCTACAGCAGGCACTTTAAAAACGCTGGATTCAGCTGAGGTGGCAAAGCGTCCGCTTGATTGCTATCTCTATTATCTCTTTGGTGAGAAACTTCCTTTTTCTAATCATTATGATAGCCTGATGAAAGCCCGCGAATGGGGTTTCAAAGTTCCACAATACATTGTGAAATGCCGTAAGATGGATGAAGTTTTCGATTTTATAAATGAGTGGGACAAAGAGAGAAATAATTTGCCGTTTGAAATTGACGGGATTGTAATTAAAGTTAACTCATATCATCTACAACAGGAACTTGGGGAAACTGCAAAGTCACCACGATGGGCCATTGCATATAAGTTTAAGGCTGAGCGGGTTGAAACAGTTCTTAACTCGGTAAGCTTTCAGGTGGGAAGAACCGGAGCAATTACACCGGTTGCAAATCTTAAGCCGGTGCAGCTTGCCGGTACTACTGTGAGGAGAGCATCGCTACACAATGCTGATATTATTGAAGCACTCGATGTAAGGATTGGTGATACTGTTTTTGTGGAAAAGGGCGGAGATATAATCCCAAAGATAGTTGGCGTGAATCTCGAAAAGAGGCCGCCTGATGTTCGAAAGTTGAAGTTTATTGACAAATGCCCTGAATGTGATACCCCTTTGGTTAGAAAAGAGGGTGAAGCTAACCATTACTGCCCTAATGAGGATGGTTGTCCGCCACAGATAAAAGGAAGAATAGAACATTTTATTAGCCGGAATGCTATGAATATTGACAGCCTCGGGGAAGGGAAGGTGGAAATGCTTTATGATAATGGACTTGTAAAAGATGTGGCAGACCTTTACGGACTTACTTATGATATGATAATCGGACTCGAAAAGGTAATTGAAACAACTGAGGATAAAAAGGAAAAGAAACTTAGTTTTCAGGATAAAACTGTTAGAAATATTCTTAGTGGCATAGAGGCTTCTAAACAGGTTGAGTTTGACAGGGTGCTCTTCGGCTTGGGAATCAGATATGTGGGCAGGACTGTTGCTAAAAAACTTGTAAACCACTATCATACAATTGAAAAACTGGAGAATGCATCTTTTGAAGAGTTGATATTAGTGGATGAAATAGGGGAGAGGATAGCAGGTTCAATTATTGAATTTTTTAGCAATGAGAAAAATCTCAGAATAATAGAAAGACTAAAAGATAGTGGTGTTCAGTTTGAGCTTAAAAATCCATTGGTTGTTAGATCCGACAAGCTGGCAAATAAAACTATTGTTGCAAGTGGTAAGCTGGAAAACTTTTCAAGAGATGAAATCAAGCAGGTTATATTGGAAAATGGCGGAAAGCCTGCTTCTTCGGTCTCTAAAAAGACGGATTTCCTTCTTGCCGGCGAAAATATAGGTCCTAACAAACTAGCAAAGGCAAAAGAGCTTGGAATACTTATTATTACAGAGGATGAGTTTATGAAGATGATAAAATGAGATTTTGGGGTGTACTGTCGCGACTTTATGCAAGAGAGCTAATAGTTCATAGTAAAACAAATTACAATTTTAATTGTTAGCATTTATAATCAAACTAAAAAATATTGTCATGAAATTTTTAAAAATTACAGGAATTATAATAGTAGTATTGGTTGCAGTATTTTTTATCATTGCAGCCTTTTTACCGAAAAATTTTCACGTTGAACAGTCTGTTGTTATTGACCGGCCTGTTGAATACCCGTTCAATATGGTTAATACTTTGGTAAACTGGGAAGACTGGTCACCTTTTTTACATAACGATTCAACTCTGGTGAATTCTTACACCGGACCGGCAAGCGGAGTTGGTTCTGTTATGTCGTGGAACAGTAATAAACAAGGTTCAGGTATAATGAAGATATCTGAAAGCATTCCACTTGAAAAAATAATAACTGATCTTGATTTCGGTGAGCAGGGAACAAGTACGGCATATTTCAAATTTGAGGAAAAAGACGAAAAAACAACTGTTTACTGGGGAATGGATGCAACAACAGGATATCCTGTTGAGAGAGTGGTTTATGCTCTGATGAAGAGTAGTATGGAAGCCGTCTTTAACAAAGGTATGCAAAGTCTTAAATCTGTTAGTGAAAGTATTTCTTATAAACCTGAAAAAAATGAAATAATCTCTTCTGTTCCGCTCCTCAAAGATGGTAATCCGGAAAAATCTGATAAATCACCCAAGCTTTATACATTAAAATTAAATGATGTTTTTATTGCTGTCATAAAAGATTCCTGTACATCATCAGAGATGGCGAAAGCTATGGAAAAGGATTACGGACAGTTGATGAATTACATCTTTCAAAATCATAATGAGAGTTTTGGGAAACCGGCAACTGTGTGGTACAGTTATGATCAGGAGACAACCTTTGGCGTTTTTGAAGCTGCAATACCTGTTGGCGAGATGTCTTCGGGAAAAGATAATATTAATGTTTATAAAATAAAACCGAATAAGGTTATTGCTGGGATTCACTATGGACCTTATGAAAACACGATGTATATGTATCAGGCAATTATGAAGTATCTGAAAGATAATAATCTTGAAGAAGACGGCGGTCCGATAGAGATATATCTTAATGACCCCTCAACAGAACCCAATCCTGATAAGTGGGAGACTGTAATTATGTTCCAGGTGAAATAGCAACTAAGTTTGAAAGACCAACTTGCTGATGATTCCCAATCCTTCCATAGGGAAACGTCATACGTTAATGCCTTAAGGAGGGTCTGAGTGTAAGAGCATCATGGCAATCTCTTTGCGGTTTGAACGTATCCCTTCGGTAAACTACACCCCCTGCTTATTCTGTTTGATGGGCAGGAGTTC
>JAOZOC010000033.1 GCA_029933495.1 Bacteroidales bacterium | reverse complement strand
ACGGTCAAAATATTGTTATACAGTAAAACAAAGCCTTCTACTTCCTGTTCAGCACCTCTTTCTTAAGCCTTTGAATATGACCACGACCAAGAGCTTTCACTTCACACCCAAGTTTAAAATATTCCTTAATCTTATCATCGTCAAGGATACCAAAAGCATCAATAATTGCAATTGGTCCGCCTGCCCACTTAACTATATCAGCCGGTTTAAGTTTTTTATACTCCGAATGCGGTACAGCAAGAATCAGAGCCTCAACACCTTTGAGCACCTTCTTAAGGTCCTTTTCAATTCTTAGGTCTTTGAGATGATCCTGATTACGGAAAAAACGTTTCCAGGAGTGTTCTTTATCTTCGTCTTGTAACTCAAATTCATTCCAGTTATCAACATAAGGGTCATGAACCTTCATTTCAGCTCCCATTTCGGTAAGCTTACGAAGAACAAGTTCACTGCCACTGTATCGTGTATCACCAACATCCTCACGATAGCTTGCACCACAAATTAGCACATCGGAACCAGCTATGTAGCGTCCCATATTACGAAGTGCATCGCGTGTAAGTTCTGCAACGTGAAGGCCTCGTGTATCATTGATATCAATAGCTGTAGGAGTGATTTTAAATACATCGTCACCATCTTCAAATCCTAGTATATGACGATAAGCCCAGTAACCCAGTCCTCCGTCCTTAGGCAGACAATATCCCCCGATTCCCGGTCCAGGGAAAATCATATTGCTGTGTGTTGGTCGCTGCTTAATGGCATTCATCACCTTTATCAGGTCAACTCCGTTACGCTCAGCAAACAGGCTCCACTCATTCATAAAAGCAAGAATAGTAGCACGATATGAATTCTCTACTATTTTTGTCGTTTCTGATTCCATAGGGCGGTCCATAACAGTAAGCGGAAACTTTTCGGTATTCAAAACTTCACGCAGAAATTTCTCCACATAGGTTCTTGCTTCCAGGTTACATCCTGAACATACTCTCCAAAAATCACGTATTGATGAAACATACTCACGTCCTGGCATCACGCGCTCGAAGCTGTGTGATAGCAGGGGTGTCTCTTTTAATCCACGTTTTGCAAAAGCCTTTTTAAGAATTGGCCAGGCTACAAATTCGGTTGTTCCTGGAGCAACTGTAGTTTCGATAAGGACAAGAGCATGGGGAGGTATGTTTTCACCAATTGTCTTCATTGAAGCTTCAAGTGCAGCCATATCGGTTTCGCCCGTTTTCATATTTCCGAGCTCTTTCTTTGCATAATCGCACTGAACATCCACAACCACAACATCAGCAAGTTTCAGACAGTCACTATTGTATGTTGCAACAAATGTTTTTGACTTTTTGGTTGTTCTTTCTATTATTTTGTCAACCTCAGGGTCTTCAGCCTTAACTGGTGATTCTCCTCTGTTTACCAATGGGATTTTCCAATAACTCCTGACACTGGGTCGTTGATAGCCAATTACGAACTTGTTGTAATTGCCATCTTTGTCTTTTGCGTCTGCAACGATTGCTGCCATTACCACACCTACAAACCCCAGACCCATAACAACTACAATCTCTTTGCCTTGGGCTTTTGCCTGCTTTGCCAGTTTTTCAAGGCGTTTGTATTCCGAATCATACTCCTCTTTCTGAGGGATAACAAATTTTTCACCTGCGGGGGTAACTGATAATAATGCTTGTTTCTCTGCCATAATAATAAGATTTAATTGATATTTGGTTTATCTGATACTTGCATTTAATTTCTCTTCAAAAATCCTCATCATCTTTTTCATTACCTTGTCAATCACTTTATCGGTAAGAGTTTTGTCTTTATCTTGTAAAATAAAACTTACTGCATACGATTTTTTATCCTTTGCAATATTCTCCCCTTCATAAACATCAAAAAGATTCACGGATTTTAACAGTTTTCTTTCTGTTTCGTATGCCAGCTTTTCGATATCAGCAAAAGGTATCTTCTTATCAAGTAATAATGCAAGGTCACGTCTTACTTCTGGATACTTTGAAATTCCGACATACTCTATTTTTACTTTTTTAACAAGTTCAAAAACATAATCCCAGTTAAAAGCTGCAAATAAAACACTCTGTTTGATATCGAAATTTTTTAACAGTTTTGATGATATTTTTCCAATTTCAAAAACCTGTTTTTTATTGTAAGATACTTCAAGTCCGTAATCGAAATATTCTTTTTTACTTGTGAGGTGTTCAAATTTGTAAAAGGGTATTCCGATGCGCCTGAGAAGATTTTGTGACATTGCTTTAAGGAAAGTGAAATCTGCCTCTTTTTCTGGTGTGTACCAGCTTTCATTATCCTTTTTTCCTGTAACAAAAATGGCAAGATTATTTATTTCATCATATTTTTCGGTTACCTGTCTGCCTTTATCTGTATCGGGATTTTTGAAATAAGTTTTGCCAAACTCAAATAATTTTTGATCTGTAATTCTTCTGTTAAGATTATAAGATATTACTTCAAGTCCGCCAAAAAGCAACGACTGTCGCATTACATTCAGGTCACGACTTAAAGGATTCAGGATTTTTACATTCCGATTTTCGTCAAAGTCATTGTATTTTTCATAATAGTCCGCTTTTGTAAGCGAATTATTCATAATCTCGCTAAAGCTGTTATCACTCAGAAATGCAGCAATAGTATTTTTAACCTTTTCAGAGTCAGGTTTTTTTCGGTGAGATATTGCAGAGGTTTGTTGTGCAGGTATCTCAATATTATCATAACCGTAAATCCTTAGAATCTCCTCAATAACATCGGCTTCTCTTGTAACATCAATTCTATAGGAGGGGACGGATAATTTCATTCCCTCTTCGGTTTCTTCCAAAATTTTAAACTCCAGAGAAGTGAGAATATTTTTAATTACATCATTTCCAAGATTTTTGCCAATAAGCCTGTCGATATTTTTCCAATAAACACCTACTTTAGTGTTTTCGAAAGGTTTCGAATAAACATCTTTAATTTCAGATGAAATTACTCCACCCGCTAGCTCTTGAATTAACAGGGTTGCTCTTTTAAGAGCATAAATTACCATTTCGGGGTCGATACCACGCTCAAATCTGAAAGAAGCATCTGTATTGAGGTCGTGATGTTTCGATGTTTTACGAATATGTACCGGATCGAACCATGCACTTTCAAGAAAAATATTTGTCGTTTGGCCGGTAACTCCTGACTTTAATCCACCGAAAACACCTCCAATACACATACCTTCTTCGGTATTGCATATCATCAGGTCGTTACCCGTTAACTCTCTTTCTTCTTCGTCAAGTGTTGTAAACTTTGTTCCTTTTGAAAGTTTTTTTACAACTACTTTATTCCCTGTAATCTTGTCTGCATCAAAGGCGTGCAAAGGTTGTCCTGTCTCGTGCAGAACATAATTTGTAATATCAACTATATTATTAATAGGTTTGAGGCCGATTGCATTTAGTCTGTTTTTGAGCCAGTCAGGCGATTCTTTTACTTCTATCCCCGAAATTGTAACTCCGGTATAACGCGGACAGGCTTCACCGTTTTCAACAATCACATCTATATCCAAATCGTGATTATCAACTTTGAACTTTTCAATTGAAGGAGGATTAATTTCCCTATCGGATTGTATCTTATTAAGAAAGTCAATATTATCAAGGACTGCCTTTATATCCCTGTCAGTACCTATATGCGACATAGCATCAGTACGATTAGGAGTAAGACCTATTTCAAAAACGTAATCTTCGGTAATATTAAAAAATCCTGCTGCAGTTGTGCCAGGCTTTGCTTCTTCATTGAGCACCATTATTCCATCATGAGAAGTACCCAATCCGATTTCATCTTCTGCACAAATCATTCCTTCTGAAACCTCACCACGAAGTTTGGCTTTTTTAATTTCAAAGTAATCATCTCCCTCGTACAATTTTGTCCCGACAGTAGCAACTACCACTTTCTGGCCAGCTGCAACATTGGGAGCACCGCAAACTATAGGAAGTAGTTTACCGTCACCAATATCAACGGTAGTAACACTTAACTTGTCTGCATTGGGATGCTTTTCGCAGGTAACAACTTCTCCTATTACAATCCCTTCCATTCCACCTTTAACCGATTGCCATTTTTCGAGTCCTTCGACCTCAAGTCCGCTATCAGTTAGTAATTTGGAAAGCTTTTCCGGTGAAAGCTCAAAATTGAGATAATCTTTCAGCCAGTTATATGAAATTTTCATTTTTTAAAAATTTTGAAACTGCAAATGTAAGATTTATTAACTTATCCTGCTCCAGTCAATTCTGTTTTTATTCAAATAGGCTAACTGTTTACGAAGAATTCTATTTTCTTCATTATTAAGATGAGGGTCTTTTTTAAGAATCTTTATTGCTGTAGTCCTTGCATATTGCAGAATTTTTTCATCCTTTATGAGGTCTGCTATTTTAAGGTCAATAATTCCACTTTGTTGGGTTCCCATCAGGTCTCCGGGTCCCCGTAGTCTTAAGTCGGCTTCGGAAATCTTAAATCCATCGGTTGTACTAACCATCGTTTTTATACGTTGCCAGCCATCGTTTGTGAGCTTGTCCTTTGTCATTAAAATACAAAATGACTGACTACCACCTCGTCCGACACGCCCGCGTAACTGATGTAATTGTGACAGTCCGAATCGTTCTGCATTTTCTATTATCATAACAGTTGCATTCGGAATGTCAACACCAACTTCAATAACGGTAGTAGCCACCATAATCTGTGTTTCCCCTTTAACAAATCGTTGCATTTCATAATCTTTGTCTTTACTGCTTAGTTGGCCATGTACCATACTTATTGCATAATGAGGAAGAGGAAATTCACGGCTTATGCTTTCATAACCATCCATCAAATCTTTCAGATCAAGTTTTTCCGATTCATTGATCAGGGGATAAACAACATAAATTTGCCTGCCCTCTTTAATCTGTTTTTTCATAAACCCAAAAACCTTCAGCCTGTCCTTATCATAAAAGTGGACAGTCTTAATTGGTTTTCTTCCGGGAGGCATTTCATCTATAACCGATACATCAAGGTCACCGTAAAAGGTCATTGCAAGCGTCCTGGGGATAGGTGTTGCCGTCATAACCAGAATATGTGGTGGGATAATATTTTTTTTCCATAATTTAGCTCTTTGTTGAACTCCAAAACGATGCTGCTCATCAATAACTACGAGTCCGAGGTTTTTAAACTTCACTTTGTCTTCAATCAGGGCATGTGTTCCTACAAGTAGGGGTAATTCTCCATTTTGCAACTCTTCGTGTATAATTTTACGCTCTGCCGTTTTTGTTGAGCCTGTAAGTAACCTAACGTTAATATCAAGTCCATGCAAAAATTTTGAGATGGAATTGAAATGCTGAACCGAAAGAATTTCAGTTGGAGCCATCATACAAGCCTGGTAACCGTTATCAACAGCAATTAGCATATTCATTAAGGCAACCAATGTCTTCCCGCTTCCCACATCTCCCAGCAAAAGCCTGTTCATCTGTTTTCCCATTCCCAAATCCGCACGTATCTCCTTTGTAACTTTCTTTTGTGCTCCGGTAAGCTCAAAAGGCAGGTTTTTATGATAAAAGTCGTTGAAGTAATTGCCAACGACAGAAAAAACATGACCTTTAACTTTTTCGGTACGAATTATTTTTAATTCAAGAAGTGTTAACTGAATAAAAAATAACTCTTCAAACTTAAGTCTTGCACGGGCTCTTTGAAGTATTTGCTGATTCCTTGGAAAATGAATATTTGTTAATGCATCTTCCCTTGGAATCAATTTTAGGTTGTTAATTATTTCAGGAGTTAATGTTTCGTTTAGATGTCCTTGAATTACAGGCATCAGATTCTTCATTATTTTACTAATGCCCTTACTATCAAGGCCTTTTGATTTCAACTTTTCGGTTGAGAAGTAAAAGGGTTGTAATTGTTCTCCCAAATCAATTTTAGTTGCGCCAACCTCTTCAATTTCCGGATGTGGTATATTGTATCTGCCATTAAAATAATTTGGCTTACCAAAAACAATATACTCCTTATCGGATTTAATTTTGTCGACAATCCATTTTATTCCTTTAAACCACACAAGTTCAATATTACCTGTTTCATCCCAAAGTGTGGCAACAAGACGCTGACTCCTACCCTGTCCGACTTTATGCATATCAATGATTTTACCTCTAATTTGAAAATAGGTAGAATCGTTATTTACTTCAGCAACCATATAAAATTTGCTTCTGTCAACATATCTGAAAGGAAAATAATGAAGAAGGTGATTAAATGTAAATATTTTCAGTTCCTTTTTCAGGATATCAGCCCTCACCGGTCCAACACCCTTAAGATATTCAATTGGAGTATCGAAAATATTTACAGTCTTCATTCATTTGGAATTAAAAAGCAAAAGTACGAAAAACAGGGCAAAAAAAAACTCCCCGGTCTGGAGAGTTTCTTTTATAACTAATACATTTTAATAATCCCAAAGTTCGTTTTCGAATTCAGAAATTTCACCTTTAATTCTCTGGGCCTCCAGAAGAGCATCCATGCCTAAAGCATATTCTGATATGTCTCTGCCATACACATTGTCATCTTTGTAAATATAACTACTGAACAATCGGTTCATAAACAGCTCATCATATGTACGGTTCATTGCACTATTTTGTCTGTTAAAAACAACTGACTTAGCAAAAATAGGTCTTGCTTCAGGGAAATATATCCAAAACAGATTTACAAAACCGATAAAAGCTCCGGTTTGTTCGTCATTAAGTGTTTGCACCGGACAAATACCAAGTATTCTGACATCCATAACAGACCTTTGTTTATCAAAAAACCAATCTTCTTTTAGTTTTATTCTATCAACCGTTGAAGGGTCAAAATCCTTTTGGGAAACTTCATATTTTAAAATGATATCAGGATTATTAGGGTCATAAATAGGAATAGTGTCAGTTGATGTAAGTTTACTCTCTATTTCCTGATATGTCATAGGAACCAGAAACTGGTCATCATTTGTTGCGTCATAGGCTGTAATTGTTCCTTCTCTAAGAGCATCCATAAGGACAGTCATAAAGTTTTTCATTCCTTTCTGCCTGGTTTCAGGATAATAGAAGGGTTGATTCATTTTTTGACGAAGATCAATAATACGCCAGATCCTTTTTCTCCATACCACATCAGCTTCCCTGACAGGGTAATATGAAAGAGGTTTTTTATCCGGTAAGTTTATCTCATCAAAAACACCATCGCGTGGACTATCAAGAATCTGAGCATCTGATGTATATGCCATCCCAATAAGTAGTCCTAGCAGTACTAAAAAATTAACTTTTGATTTCATACCGATAGTATTTAATTTTATTTAATTTCAACAGTAATATTTTCAATTCTTCTTGGGCCTTCCGGGCCTTTAACTTTAACATCCCTAAAAATAATTATATCTCCTCTTTTTGCTCCCTTAATTAATTTCTTCATCTTAGCTGTGAACATTTGACTAGTTGCTTTTTCAGGGTTAACATAACCGCCACCAGAAGGGACAATCATAGTGAAAGCAGTTACTTTAAAGGGGTATTCAAAGTCTGTAGATTCGGGTAACCTACACATTAAAAAGGCATTTGCAAGCATTTGATTTTTTGCAATTTTACCACTTTTTGTTCCAGGTACCTTAGCAATTGGGTCAGGCAAACGTTTAATCCTGAATTCCTGTTCACCCATAAATTTTTTCCCACCGGGATCGTCAGCATAAACTTTAATGATAACTTTATTGGCACTATTTGGAATATTTTTAACAATCCAACCACCTTCAGAACTTCTTGTAAGACTTCCTGCAGTAATTACAGGTTGTAACTGAGCATCTGATTTTCCCGAAGCTGAAATAGCAACAGGGTTATCAACACCCCGATAGAAAACATTCATTTTTGTTGGTGAAATTGTAGCAGAAGGTTCTGCAACAATATAATTACTTTTAAAGCCATAATATCTTGGGATTCCCATTGGTGTCATTAGCTTAATAAGTCCGGCATATTTCTTTTCACCAATGTTATTGGCCGGAAGCTCCAGTTTTACAACACCAGCTTCTCCTATATATTTTTTTGCCCGGTCTATATCAGCCTCTTTCAGTGTATCAGCACCTTCAAGAATATACACTTCCGGATTCTGAGTGTTGTCAACAGCAGCAACAAGTATTTCGGCTGCGTAATCTTCACCCTGAAAAACATATTTACTTTCAGGTATTACTTTAGCTGCAACATCCGAAATCTTAAAATCCTGTGCCGAAATAGAAGAAAAAAGATAATTGATAATATCCGCTTCGGCATTATAAACTTCTGCTTTAAATTTATTTAACAGCACTACGTCGGCAGCTAAAATTGTATGATAGAAATTATGCTGTTCCCAGGTTTGTTTTTGCTTGTCAGCATCATGATAATCACCATCTGTTATGAGGCCGAGTTTTGCATCAAAAGTTGGCCTGTCCTCCTCTTTTACCAAACTCAGAACTTCTTGCCTGAAATTAATTATACTATCTTTTAAATCAAAAGCTACTCCTTTTTTAATTTCACCCCCCATAAAATAATTGGTTGGTATATCAAAATTATCTTTTTTATCTACATCAACTAATTTTATTGTATCTGCAACACTTTTAGGGACACCTTCTGTTTTGGAAATAACGGTAGTTTTTATAGTGTCAAGATACTGTATCATACTGTTTGACAATCTATGCACCTCTTTTGCTTTATCCCAGTATTTTCCGACTTTTTCAGGATTTAAGGCATACTGCTCATTAAACTTGGCGTATGTTTCATCTATTTTTTGTGAGAAATTCTTAGTAGTTACCTCCATACTTTCATTCACCACAAGGAAAGCATCAAGAATCTGTTTCGACACGTTGAGAGCCAAAAGTGCTGTTAGCACCAGATACATCATGGCTATCATTTTTTGCCGTGGGGTTTCCTTATATCCTGCCATTACTTAATTCGATTATTAATTTGTGAGATTTGGTTTTTAGCAAACTAATTATTTTATTTAACATTCATTGCTGAAAGCATATTTCCATAAACAGTATTTAGTGCAGCAACTTTTTTAGCAAGATTGTCAAGTTCATTATTGTATGTAACAGTCTTATCAGCCGATTCATTTAGCTTTTCCAGGAAGCCATCTAATGTCTCTTTTAGTTTTGCTGTTGTTGCAACCTGATCAGAAGTTCCTTTCATTTGATTTTCAAATATAGCATTCAGAGCTACAAGATTTTCCTGATACTTTGCAGTATTATCAATCGAACTGCCCATACTTGATACAAATTGATTTATTGTTTCATTTAGCTTACCTGAAGATTCAGTTTGTACTTTTGAATTCTGAAGTTGCATCTCGTAAGTAGCATTAAGCGAAGAAAGATTTTGTGAAATTTTATTAAGCTGATCACCATAATCATTTTCTTTCAGATTTGTAAAGTCAAGTGCATCTGCTGATTTTGATAAAACTTCCGCTGATTTCGTGTAGTTTTCAGCAAGTACTTTGGCTGATTCGGAAGCAGCTTTTACACTATTGTCAAAATCACTTGTTGCTGATAAGTTACTTTTAAGAGAATCGGACGCCTGAGAATACACATCAGAAAGCCCGTCAGCTGATGTTGAAGCAGTTTTTAATGAGTTTAAATGCTCCTCAGATGCTAAAGTTTCTTTATTTATTGTTTCAGCTTGCTTGTTGTACGTCTCCGAAAGAATTCCAACATTATCTGACGCAGTCTTCACTTTTTCAGTAAATTCATTTGTTACAACTGCTGCATCTGAAATATCATTCAATTTATTTGTACTTTCACTAAGTTTGTTTAATCCTTTTCCCAAACTATCAATTAATTCCGGACCGACTTTAGCATCTGCAAGCATACCATCCAGCTCTCCTGAGAGACCTTTTGTATCTGACCTTGAAATCATGTCATCTTCTAAATTATCTGATATTCCGTGGTACATTCCTGCAAGTTCAGGATAAACCATACTCCAGTCAGGATCTATATGTGGAGGTTCAAATGCAGAAAAGAAAAATATAATAGCCTCAGTACCAAGACCCACCATAAGCATATAATCGGCTCCCGGATAATGGTTAATTTTAAACAGGGCTCCAAGAATAACCACAGAAGCTCCAATGCCATACAACTTGGCCATAAAATTCTTAAATCCCTTACTTTTAACTATATTCGCAATTCCCATAACAATTTAATATTGAATTATAATTTATGATTAAAAAATTGGTTTTATTATTACTTCTTATAAATATGTGATGCTTTAGCCGGATTATCATCTTTTTGTCTTCCCAGAAATGGCTGGATACATCTAAAGCCAATGTAAGATTTAGCAGTATCCTGAAATTCATAGGTTCTGCTTGAAACCTGAAGGAAGTTACCAATATCTTTCCAGGAACCGCCCCTAATCACTTTTCTTTTCAAAACAGGAGGATCAGCATCTTCAGCATTATACTGATAATTTGGGTTTAAATCCCAGGTAAAGTTATAGGAAGACTCATCAAAAGCATCTCCTGTCCATTCAGCAACGTTTCCTGCCATATCATATAATCCCCAGTCGTTTGCAGGATAATGGGCTACAATAATTGGTGTCATTCCACCATCATCAGAGTAATTACCTCTCTGTGGTTTAAAGTTTGCAAGGAAACATCCTTTATCATTTCTTGTGTATGGTCCACCCCATGGATAAGGACTGAAATCGTGGCCACCTCTTGCTGCCCATTCCCATTCAGCCTCTGTTGGCAAACGATAGTCATGAATACTTGCCTGTCCTTTTTTACCAGTAAGCCAACTATTTTTTCGTTCGGTTCTCCACACGCTAAATGCCTTTGCCTGTTTCCAGTTTACACCTACAACAGGATAATTGTCGTATGCCGGATGCCAAAAATATTTTTGTGTAAGAGGTTCATTAAATGAATATGAGTAATCATAAATCCAAACTAAAGTATCAGGATATATGTTAATTTCCTCTTCTCTAACATAAACAGACCTGTCCTGCAAGCCCTGCGGGCGATTTGCAAGGGAAGCTGTTTTTGGATCACCTTCCTGCGAATAATCTTTCCTGGCGGCAGCCATTAGGTCAACCCAGTAATATTTGTAATTCAGCTTTCTGGTGTCAATTTCCTTTTTCCTAAAGAATCTTTCATTTTCCGGCAGAAAAAGCTCTTCCAGTACATCTTTCTCCTCTTCACCATTCCAGTCTATTTTGGTGTTCCAGTTAAGGAAAGGAGGGTCATACATTTCACCTGTTTTTTTATCCTCCTCAATAAGGAAATCTTCAGGTAAAACATCCCCAAGAAGTTGTCTCGCCAAAGAGTCTCTAACCCATTCAACAAATTGCCTGTATTCATTGTTTGTTATTTCGGTTTCATCCATATAGAATGCACTAACCGTAACTGTTTTTGGTTTAAAAATTTTAGTGTATGCAATATCATCCTCACCCACTCCAATTGTAAAACTTCCCATTGGAATATATGCCATTCCATAAGGGTCAGGCTGATAAAAAGGTTTTCTGTCTTGCACACCTGTAAGTTCCCCGTTTCCAGAGCTACCACAGCTTCCTAAAAATAATAAACCGGCCAAATAAAAAAGAATACGTCTCATATCTAATAGTGATGTTTTTTGATCAACTTTAATTACTTTACCCAAATTATCCTATGTTTTTACTTTATATTATCAAAATTGTTTCAATTGACTATAAGAACCTTGTATTTTTATAACTCCTTCTACCCCTGTCCATATCAATTTTAAAGCAGTACCCAACCATAACTTCATGACTTCCGCTACTTCCCAGATTTGATGATGGTATTGTATAAGCATACCCGATTTTTATATCCTTTATTGAAAGCCCAACCAATATTGACAAAGGGTCAACAACTCTAATTGTGCTATAGCTAACGCCAGCCCATACTTTATTATTGTATTTAACTAATGCAGCAATATCAATTTGTGTTTTTGTTATATCTGATTTAACCAATATTGAAGGATCAATTTCCCAGGAAGGATTATTTTGAAATGTAAAAATGTAGCCTGCTGAAAAATAATAATGTCGTTTTGTTTTATAAGCCAGAATATCGCCAGGTGATGTTGATTCAGATAACCTTGTAGATGATAGCCCGACATAAAATTTATTTGGAATAAAATAATGTAAGCCAAATCCAAAATCAAGAAGCATGTCGCTTTCCTGAGCTTTTCCTGCAAGTAACGGGTCATCAGGGTCAAGGGCACCCTCAATTAATTTTGAAAAATCAATTTTGCCGTTAATAAATCCAACCTTAACACCTATTCCGAGGTTTCCCATGCCAACGTCCACCCTATAAGCATAACTAAGTGAAACGCCTATTTCATTCCAAAACCCAAGCTTATCACTATAAACTGTACCTCCAATACCTCCATGCAGTACACTAATCGGTGAATTAATAGAAATACTATATGTTTCCGGTGCTATCTTATCCCCATTCTGATCTTTAAACCCAACCCACTGCTGTCTGGCAAGTCCGGTAGCACAAATTCCATTTAAACTCCCGACAAAGGCAGGGTTGATTGCAGTGTTATGAAACATATTATGGGCATACTGAGCTTCCTGCTGCGCTATAACAGCACCGGAGGCTAATAAGGATAGTGCAAAAACACTTGCGATATATATTTTAAACTGACTTAAATTCATTTTAAAAGGTCGCTAAATTAATAAAAAAAATTAAAAGCAAAATATAACCAGTAATTTTACTTAAAAATGTTATAATTTTATAAAAAATCAAATACTTTTATTACATAAATTATTATTGTGATTGTTAATAACTATTTTTCTCCTTTCTCCTAACTGTAAAACAATTAACGTTAAAAATTGAGAATTAGTTTATAAGAAAAAAAATCAAATAATAATTCTTATTTTTAAAGACATTAAAATTGTTGAAAAAGTTGTCTTGATTTTTTTTTTGTACATATATCCAATAAAATTACTTTTGCGCACTTTTTATATTTAACAAAAATATCTAAATAAAATGGCATTTTTAGTAAAAGAGAAGTTATTCTCAAAGAAATGGTTTGTTGCCTATAGTCTTATAGTGGTTGGATCATTTATCCTTTCAACAGCCTTTGTGTTATTTATTACACCATATAAATTTGTTCCAGGAGGTGTTTATGGTATATCAATCATTCTTCATTATTTATTAGGGACCCCTGTCGGATTGATGGCTTTGGTATTTGATATACCATTAACTATAATAGGGATTAAAATTCTTGGGCCACGCTTTGGAATAAAAACTGTAATCGGTTTTGTTTTAACTGCAGTGTTTGTGGATACTTTGACCTTCTTTTGGGGTGTTGAGCCTCTTATCAAGGATGTTGGCCTTTTGTCTGCTATTTTCGGTGGCGTTTTATGCGGACTCGGCGTGGGAT
>JAOZOC010000431.1:3317-3550 GCA_029933495.1 Bacteroidales bacterium | reverse complement strand
TGAGTTTGCCCGCAGGTGTTTTTAATCCCTATTCAGGTGTAAAGACTTCCATTTTATTAATGGATAAAGCTATTGCGAAAAAGACCAATAAAATTCTTTTTGTAAAGATTGATAATGACGGTTACAACCTTGGAGCACAACGAAATGAAATAAAAGGCGGACAGTTACCACTGGCAATAGAAATAATCAGAGATTTCGTAAAGACGACAACCGGCACGGGTACGATAGAGACG
>JAOZOC010000431.1:0-3307 GCA_029933495.1 Bacteroidales bacterium | reverse complement strand
TTTGGTTCAAGTCATTCCGAACTTGTTTCGGTATCAAAGGGCGAAGCTGAGACCCTGAACCAAGTCCAGGGTGACTTCCAGCACGCCTACGGTACAATCGCCCACGCCGTTGAGAAATCAAAGATTGCAGAAAATGGGGAGTTTAATTTAAGTGGAGAGAGATATAAAAGCACTCAATTATCAAATTCAAATTTCGAAATGATTGCCCTCTCTAACTCAGAGGTTTTTAAAGTTGTTTCGGGTGGCACACCAAGTTCAAGCAATGAAGCATACTGGAATGGAAACATAAATTGGGCAACTCTTAAAGACTTACCTGCTAATGAGTCAATTTCAATAATTAAATCTACTGTAAGAAAAATTACAAAAGAAGGTTTAAAAAAGTCTTCTGCAAAATTACTTCCTATAAATTCAGTACTGGTTTCAACTCGTGCTACAATTGGAAGAATTGCCATCAATAAAGTTGAGTGCAGCACAAATCAAGGTTTTAAAAATATCATTATTAATGATTTCAATAAAGCAAATCAATATTATGTTGCTTTAATGATGACAAACCTTATTGATAAGATGAACTCTATGGCAACAGGTGGTACATTCAAAGAACTTTCGACTTCCAGCTTTAAAACATTAAAAATCCCCCTCCCACCCCTATCAATTCAAAAAGAGATAGTAGCCGAAATAGAGGGCTACCAAAAAGAGATTGAAGAATTTGAGATAAAAATTGAAGAAAGAAAGCAAAAGATAAAAGATAGAATAGCAAAAGTATGGGGTACCTCGGCAAGCTCAGTAACCCCTGATAAAAAGGAAAAAGAACAAACTTTGAGCAACCCTGCTGAGCACAACCGAAGCATTGCAGCAGAACCGGAAGTTAAATATAAAAAAGGAAATAAAATTACTGGAATTGCAGATGAGGAATAAGCCAACCCGAAAGCCTTACACATTTGCTATGCTTGACCAAAAAAGGCTCTATTTACTGAATATCCATATTTAGCTAAATGCCAAATAGTTAGCGATTTTTTTGCTTAATTTATTGACATTGGCCGGCAAGGCTGGTTATCAAAAAAATTTCCGGCCTCGAATATTTTTGCAAAATGAGTTTTGCAACGGTCTTATTTTATATTTAGATAGAATTATTTTACAATAACAAGTCTTTTGGAAACCGATGGCTAATTCGGTTCTAACAGTGCCACCCATTTCGGAAAGAGAGTGCCAGTCATTTCGGTTTATTAGTGCCATTAGTTTCGGTTCTAACAGTGCCAGAAATATCGGTTCTAACAGTGCCACTTAAAAAGATCAGGTAACTTGCCAGTCTCAAAAGAAGCATTTTGTAAAAAAAAGATCAAAAAAGAAAAATGAAATTAGTGTCTTGTATAAAAAGAAATATTGCTAAATTTGACCTCAAACCACAAGATGTTGGATTTTATAAAAGCCTGAATACCAGTGTTGAAATTTTACATTAGTTGGAATATTAAAGGAAGACCCAAATGTTAACAGAAATTTTTAAGATAATATCATTTTATGATAAAGCACGTTGGAATTCAATTTCCAATTACAATTTAATAAACTTCTACAAGGCTGTCCTTGACGATGATACAAAATTACTGACACATTGGTTATGTTATATTTCTGACAGACAAATGGCATTTGGAAGAATTTGGGAAGTTGGCGGATTTGTATTTTCAGAACTTGTAAGTAACTTGAAAGAAAATAAAAACATAGAAATATTAAAGCCAAACCTCGTCAATAGTTTTATTAATACAAATGGTAATGGTGGATATGCCTTTACAAGCAAGTCAAAAGTAAATAACAATACAATTTTACTAAAATCGTATGGCTATAAAGAAGATGACATCGCAAAATTCACACCAAGATATTATCCCTCTGATTATTATTCTATTCTTTTTACTTTTGATATTTTAAGTGAATACAATTATTCATTGACAAGGTACATTGCAGACCAAATAAGCAAGTACAAGGAAAAGGACGATTTAATTCAACGGATATTATTTTCGCTTTACCTTTTAACATATTATGAGATTGGGCAACCAAGAAAAACTGATATTGCAGATTTTGACGAGAATATTAAGAAAGCAAAAATTCGGACTAAAAAAGTCAAAACAATATTAAATAATAGTTTTGAAAAAGAATTTGAAAATTTCAAAAAAGACACAATTTTTAATCAAAAAAGGGCTTGGTGTAGTTTAAGAGATTTCTTCAAATCACCTGAATTCAATAAGTATTTCAGAAAATCACTACAATATGAAAATGTTGAAACAGCACAATTATTTACTTTAAAATCCTTTCAACAATTTGAATTACCTGGAGATGTATGGAATAATAATCCGAAATTCAGAAATTGGATTATTGAAAGGAAACGAAAAGTCAGATTTTGAGAAAACCTGCATTATTGATACAAAATACTATTGTCCAGTGGCATTAACAAATTGTAATTACAAGTATGATTGTATTGGAAAAGAATGCGAATTGATAAGAATTACAATACCTAACAATTAAGTCTCAATAAGTCAAGCCGTACCGTACAGTTGTCGGGGACAACTGCTCTGCCTCCGGTAGCGGGTTATATTCGGGAATATTTCTATGGGGATTTATAATTAGACAGATTAGGTTTGCAAAAACAAAGTTAATCATAGTGATTCATTTGAATTATTGAACAGAAGTGGTATAATAAACGGGTTAATGATTTGAATATAGAATAGAGACTGCTTTGTTACAATCAAACAAAAAAACTGAATCGAAATTTTTAGTACATTTGGGGCTCTTATACTCCAGGAGATGAATAACCGGAATGAATTTGCAAATTTTAAGTGGGGTTTTTGCCTGTCGGCATTTATTTCGGCAGATAAACGTGGACTCCCGTTGCCAGAAAGCAAAAAGAACAAGAATAAAAAATGTTTTAGATGAAAAACAATATTGAAAAACTAAAAAATTCGGTATTTGAGAACATAAAGAAAATCAACCAAATAGGACAGGAATATTGGTCGGCTAGAGAATTATTTGTGGCTCTTGAATATAAAAAGTGGGATAAATTTCTGAATGTAATTGATAAAGCAAAAGAGGCCTGTAAAAATTCAGGTCAGGAGGTTGAAAACCATTTTCCCCGTGTGGAGAAAATGGTTCGTATTGGTTCCGGTGCTGAGAGAGATATCGGAGATTTGTTTTTAAGTCGTTATGCTTGTTATTTAATTATTCAAAATGCCGATCCTAAAAAAGAAAAGGAAATTAGTGTCTTGTATGAAAAAAATATTGCTCCTACGATGCCCAGAGCGTCCACGCTCGGTATATTTTCTCG
>JAOZOC010000430.1 GCA_029933495.1 Bacteroidales bacterium | reverse complement strand
TAGTATTGTTTCTTTATCTTTCTTCAGCGTTGGCGGACAGGAAATAACCTTTTTGAAGAATATTTTCCTACATCAGGGAACCCATAAATATATTTTGGACAGGTGTGATTTAAGGCCCGGGATATATATTTACAAGCTATCCGATGAAAAAAAATCAGAACAGGGAAAGTTTGTTGTAAAGTAGGGTGTTAAAAAATTGTTAAAAACGGAAAAGCGCAACCGGAAAATTCATTTTTGATGTATCTTTGCATAACCTGATTTATTTCAGGGAAGTTAAAATTTTCAACTATATTACCTCCATACATTATAGTTGATCAATTTTTTCATAATTCGATTCTTTTGGGTTTGGCGGGGTCTGTGTTCACAGGCTCCGTTTTTTTGTGGCTATTATTTTTTGCCACGAAGGCTCAAAGGCACAAAAATCCTCTAAATTGTTTTTCTTTTGGAGATGTAATAGTTTTCTTTCGGGTGATTTGGAGTTTTTGTGTTTTAGTGGCAATAAGATTACTTTTGCAGATTATTTATCAGGAATATGATACAAGAAAAAAAACAGATATACGAAAATCTGCTTGAAAGATACGAAAAGTTATTTGGGCAAAGCCGGAAAACAGGCAGACAATTGTCAATGCTGCGTCTTGCCATTTTCTTAGCTGGAATTGTGTTTTTATACATCTTTGCATCTTCAGGATCATCAACAGGGGTTGTTTTCAGCTCGGTAATAACCGTTTTCCTTTTTATTTTTATTGTGAAATACCACTCTCAGGTGATAAGTAAAAAAAGGCTTTATGAGGCTTTCATTAAGGTAAATGAGGATGAGCTCAAAGCACTTGATGGAATAACATCACAATTTAAAAGCGGTATGGAATTTAACAACCCTGACCATCCCTTTATTAATGACATTGATATTTTCGGAAAACATTCGATATTTCAGTTTCTCGACAGATCAGCCACTTATCCCGGATATAAGCAACTTGCTGACTGGCTTCTAAATCCTGAAATGAATAGTAAAACTATTTTAAATCGTCAGGAAGCGGTTGCTGATTTAAAGGAGAAACTTGAATGGAGACAGAGATTCAGAGCTATTGGGCTTACACTTGATGATGATGGCTCCGGGAAACAAAGAATAACAGATTGGATAAAACAGCCGGCACTTTTCCAAAATGCAGTTTTCAAAATTCTAATATACCTGATCCCTCTACTGACAGTTTTATTGACCATATTTCTGTCACTTGGATATATCAGTTTTCAGATTTATTTTACTTATCTACTGATTCCCTGGGGAATAGCAGGCAGTATGAGTGCACGCACAAATATGCGGCATAATATGGTTAGCAAAACATCTGATGTGCTAAATAAATATGCTTTGCTACTCAAAGAGATTGAAGGACTTGAAGCAAAATCCTCATTAATAAATAGTCTAAAAGAGAAACTGATAGATGAACAGCAGTCAGCCTGCCAAAGTATAAAAAAACTCTCCAAAATATTGAACTCACTTGATCATAGGTTGAATATGATTGCCTGGGCAGTTTTAAACGGCCTTTTTCTGTGGGATATCCTTCATATGTTACGTCTTGAAAACTGGCAGAAAAGACATAAAGAGAGTGTTGAAAAATGGTTTAATGTAATTGCTGAAACAGATGCTCTTAACAGTCTTGCTAACTACTATTTTAATAATGATGACTATATTTTCCCTGAAATCCTTTCGGGCGAATTTTTAATGGAAGCAGTAAATCTGGGACACCCACTCATAAACAGAAAACAACTCGTTGGTAATGAGGTTAATATTAAAACCGGTGAATTTGTAATAATTACAGGTGCAAATATGGCCGGTAAAAGCACCTACCTGCGCACTGTAGGCGTAAATCTTATACTGGCTATGATTGGAGCGCCAGTCTGTGCAGATAGTTATAGGTTCAGGCCGATTCCGCTTTTTACAAGTATCCGCACATCTGACTCACTTACTGAAAATGAATCATATTTTTATGCCGAACTAAAACGTTTGAAAAGGATCATTGATGAGATAAAATCGGGAAAGGAGATTTTTATTATTCTTGATGAAATTCTGAAGGGTACAAACTCAAAAGATAAACATACCGGTTCGGAAGCATTGCTAAAACAGCTTATTCAACACAAAGCAACCGGAATTATTGCAACTCACGATGTGGCTCTCGGAATTCTTGAGAAAGCATTTCCCGAAAATATTAAAAATCGCTGCTTTGAAGTTGACATCTCCAACGACAAGCTAACGTTCGACTATAAGCTCCACACCGGCGTTTCGCAAAATATGAATGCCACTATTTTAATGCGGCAGATGGGGATTACGGTGTGAGAAATCCGTTTAATATTCGGACTGCCGGTTTTTGCTGCTATATCCGTCTAACCAAAGGTAATATTTATACAGTTTGTAGTGTAGCAAGCTATTTTTTGAATTATTTTTAAATCCAAATTAGAAATTTATCACCAAAGAAACCCCAGCCATATTTGAGCTTATTTTTAATTTGTAATTAAATGTTGTCCGCTTCTTGCTTTTATCAAAAGAATATGTCTTCCATATAGGCAGAAGTAATCCTATTGAAGCACCAATCAATGCACCGGAACCATATATTTGAACCAGCCTCCAGCCCATGCCCTCCTCATGTTCTTCACCGTTTAAAAGCGATTCCAGAGTAAACATAAATGGAATAACCGCTCCTAATATTGCACCTGAAACAACTGCAGTTCCTTTTTTTACATAAATATAATCTATTTCTGAAATGGCAATTTTATCTTCCTTTTGCGAAGTTTTGTACTTAAAGCTCAGACTATCATCGGTTATCAAAATGTCATTTACATCATAAACAATATTATTTTTCAGTGTTATAAGCCCTTTTTTGTAATGGTCTTTCTTTGGAAAGCCACTTGATACTTTTTGTGCTGTAGACCACTGGCTAAAAACTATTAAGATAATAATACCAGCTAACAATTTCATAACTAGATTTTTTAATTTCTCATCCAACAAAGATAAGAACTTATTAGTTTGGCAAGCCATTTTACAGAATTTTTATTGATTGTGCAATTTGTCGGACACCTAATAATATTGGATCAAAATTCCATTTTTTGGGCTGTTCGGGATTTCCGAATCCCGGACTAAATATACGCAGGATTTGAAATCCTGCCTGTAAACGGGATTACAAATCCCAATGAATATTTACTTTCGGATTACTGCGTCTGACATAGCTTGCGAAGTCTGACCAAACGCATCAAGCTACTTTACAAATCCGAAAGAGCCCGAGGGCCGAAAATTTTGCAAGTGACAGATTACAATTTGTAAATAATGCCGAGCGTGGACGCTCTGGGCATAGTGAGCTAAATCCCAATAATCTCAAATTCAAAACTTCGTTCTTTTGGCTTTGTCATATAAATTTTAAGATAAGGCATTTCTTTGGAAATAATACTTAAAATTTCTTCTTTATAAGGAGTAGGCATTCTGTAGCCTAAGATAATCTCCTTAAAAATATTTTTTGGTAATTTTATATTTGTGTTTGCTAAATTGGTCTTAAATAGACGATATTC